>NZ_WJYH01000026.1:0-66483 GCF_009668065.1 Acinetobacter sp. RIT698 | reverse complement strand
TTAACGAGATTGGGGTGTTTTTTTATGCACGGTGTTGATTATCGAAATGAAAAGAGATCTAGTTATATTGAGTTAATTGATCACTGAATTCATTGAATAATGGACTATTGACCTTTAAAATTTTTAGCTAAATAATAATTGAACAAAAATTGGGTATTTCTTATGAAACTTAACTCTTTCTCACCGCTTCCTGATCATGATGAAGAATTACATCTTCCTGAACTGGTGTATGCTGCATCTTTAGGAGAGTTTGAACAGGTTGAACAACTGTTATCACAAGGTATTGACGTTAATCAAACTGATAATGATGGCTATAGTGCGCTACAAGCTGCGGCGGAAAATGATCATTTAGATATCGTTAAATTATTGATTTCTAAAGGCGCAAACAAAGACTATAAAAGCCAATTTACCGCATTAGAGCTTGCAGAAATGGCTGAAAATCAACAGATTATTGCGTATTTAAATGGTTTATAGATTCTCAAACAATGTGATGTGAATCAGATATTCTATAGATATAAAAAGAAAACCCCATCATCCTGATGGGGTTTTCTTCGTATTCGTGTGTTAGATCTGACTCCTGTCGAATCTCACGTTCCTGATGCTCAGACGCTTTATTGTTGTTTTATGTCTGGGAAACTTCCTGTTCCCTATAGCTATAGAATATAAGACTAGGCTTTGATCGTATAGATGACAATCGCTGTGATTGCTGTAAGCATTTTCCTACAAAGACAGCATGGCAATTAATTTACATCAATATTATTTGCCATAAGCCCTTTGCCTTGTGCTTCAGCAATCAAGCGTTCAGCAGATTCACGGTTTTTACGCAGTCCTGGCATACGGAACTCAGTATGACCATAGTCATGAATGCGTGTCCAACGTCCACCCCATGTTAAACCTACAGATTCAGCAACAACCCCATATAATTGATAGCCTTTCCATGCCCAAGGATCTCGTTCAGAAATGACAACTTTACCATCTCGTTTAAAGGCAACATCGGCAGCTAAACCAAACTGATGATAGCTTTGATAGGCTTTGGCTAAAGTCGTGGCTGTATTGCCAGATAAACGAGTTTGACGCTCTGGACTACGATAACCTTCTAAAAGTACCATTTCATAACCATGGCGCTCTTTCATGATTTTAAAGACCATCAGTAAACGCTGCTTATAACTTGGATGCATTTTGTCCCATTTACGGTCAACCATTGCTGTATCGAAGCTGCTACGTTGATCTCCAACCCCTTCATTATCAATAGCTGATGGATTTACACTCGGGAATTGATGATTTGGAACAGGGTTGTCTCTTTCTAATATTTGTGCTTGAACAATCGCAGCATCAATTAAGCTTTCATCCACTGCTGGAGGAGGGGTTAAAACTTCACCATTTAATAGTGCATAAATTTGAGGGTCAGTTTTTCTTAAATATTCTGCTTCAACCTTTGTCGGATCAATTGGTCGTGTAAATGCAAAAACAAGAATGCTGGAAAGTAAAAAGAAACCCGCAATCAAAATCCACCATTGCTGTAAATGCCAATGGGTTTGGGTTTGATTGGCTGAGGCTGCTTGATTCATTTGTTCTGCAAAGTGCTTTGCAGAAGCCAGCTTTCTCTTACCTTGCGGTAAAAGTGCTTTAAGATAGTCTAAGGTTTTATGTCTAATTTCATAAGACATCAGAAAAGTTAGACCAAGCACCAAAAAGATAAAGCAAATGACAACAAACAAAATCATGGTTTGTTTTCTATGACTTTACGGTCTATCGTCATTTTCACTGTACCTTCAGGGGAAGCTTCTTGCGCTTCCTCTTTTTTAGGTGCGGCTTCTTTTTCAGTAGGTTTAGCAGCAGCTTCTGGCTTTGCTTCTACTTTCTCTTTTGGTACTGGTTTTGCGGTTATTGCAGCTTGTGGTCTGGTTGCAGCTGGCGGTGGCACTGCTGGTTTCGCCTCTGGTTTTAGCATTTGTTCAAACGGAGAGGCATTCGGATTTGGGTTTTTCTGAGCAGCAACCTTATTTTCATGTTTAAAAATCTGATTGAAATCTTTTTCATTGATATGCTGCTTATATGCACCAGCATTTTCATCGTGATGATTGGTTGCTGCTTCTTCAGCATGCACATCGCGTAGTTCAGGTTCTTGTGTTGCAACCGAATCTGTATTGGTACTGGCACTTTCTGTTGGGTTCATATTGATAAAAACAAAAAAGAAAATAGCAGAAATAACCATCCCAGCAATTAAACCAAGTAGAAAAACAGATGATTTCCCCAATGTTTTTTTAGCGGGTTTACTTTGTAATATACGAATAGATGTTTGTTTTTCTTGTGTCATAATTCAACCTGTCAAGGCAATTGAATAGTGATATGTGCTTGTTCAGCAGGTGCAGAAATCACATTATTAAATTTCGCAATAGAAGCATTTTCCGTCTTATTCAACATGAATTTTAGGCCAGCGAAAGCCAGTACAGCAAATAACAACAGGAAAATTAAAATCCAAACAAAGGGTAATTCTTTATGAATAATATTTTTGATTTGATCTGGTAAAGCCGCAAAAGGAGAAAAAGCAGTCTTTTTGCCTTTTAAATAATCGATTTCATCACCGACTCGTGCCACAAGATGATTTAAACTTTCAATCGATTCAATACGATACTTACCTTGGAAACCAAGCAATAAGCAATAATGAAAAACTTCGAGTGAAGCCAATCTTTCTTTACCACGAGCACGAATCAGTTCGAGAAACTCAAAGAATCGATAACCTGCAAGTTGTGAACCAAATAAAGTTAATTGAAGTGGACTGATTAACCAATGATTTTGCAGGTTAAAGAATGATGGATCTTGTTGAGTAACAATGGTTTCATCAATTAAGGCACAATATGCATATTTTGCATCATGAATATCTTCAGGAGAAAACTGCAGTTTTTTTGCTTGATGTTCAAAACGATTCAACAAGTCTAAAATTTTGTCTTTAAAGCCGTTTGCATTTTCTGGAACATACTGATTTTTCAATAAGAAAACAATATAAAATCCGTCATGTAGAAGGTCGACTAAATTGGTTGCTTGTGTGATTTTGGATTGTTGAGGTAAAGAACCTCCACCGATTTGTCCATCATCAAACAGTGAGGGGGCAATATTATTCTGGCTCATGACATACTCCTCGCTTAACCATTCATCACTGCAATTAATTCAATACTGATATCTTGGAAACCTGCAGGGACATAAATACAGATGGTTTCAGAATCAAGCATACGTTGATACATTTCATGATGTGGTTCAATTTCAAAATAATTCACACCAGAACGCACCGGGATAGCAGTTGGAATTTGGACTAAATGATGAATTGGGATTGCAGGAAGTGCCGCAACAACACGTTGTTCAACATCGACAGTATTCCCGACTTTGAAACGCAGTGGGACAATTTGAATCAGTTCATGGGTTTGCATCATGCTACTAGAAACAGCGATATAAAGTCTTGATTCTTTAGTGATTTTATCTGTTTCTAAGCTTCCGACCCAATATGATGGGCGAATTTCTTTTAGCGCAATACTGATATAACGACTTGAAATAATCGTATCGAGCAATTCGCGTAGAATTTTATCAAGCTGACTAAAGCTATCTTGCAAGTTATGATGTTGATATTGTGGCAAATGTTCAACTTCATATGCGGTCGAGAATGTCAGCAATGAACCAGTTAAACGCAGAAGTTCAAAAAATAGTTTTTCAGGGTGAATCTGCGGATTTTGTAACAGATGATTCAAGGTCGCATGAGCAGTATTCAGTGCATTGACCAACCAGAATGAAACAATATCACCCGATCTAAATTCAATGAGCTTTTGTTCATTTTCACGGTTATTGGTTTGAATCATTTTAATTTTGGCACGAACAACGTTCAATGTTCGCTTCAAATTTGCCAATAAGGTTTCATTTGACTGAATATGTAAAATTGGTGGGATATATTTTGAATCAATCTCAAAATTCCCTGAACTATGACGTCGAATTTTACCGATAGCAAGATATAAAAAACCATCTAAATCTTGATTTGGATCTGCTTGAACATCAAAAAGTTTAAATTCAGTTCGGCGTCGAAGAAATGTAATTTCAGCAGGGGATGCATCAGTAAAAAGATCGTGAGTTTCATTCAAATATGAATGGTAGCGAGCAGGTTGTTTATCCTGTTCATCAGAGATGTTCTTTTTATTCGGTTGTAAAATAGGCAATGCTAAGTAGATTAACATTTCCCCACGCAAGTTCAGTTCATCCAATAAAATTGGTTGTGGTAACAGATCTTTGGCCGGCGCTTGGTAAATTTCACCATCCTGCCAAATCATATCGATTTGCTCTAAAGCAAGCACATGTGTGCCCAGTTGTGTTTCGTCAAATCGAAGATTTTTAATTCCATAAGGATAAGGAATCGTTGAACGAATGGTGTGGTTAAGTCGTTGTTCTTGATACGTATCTTGTAATTGGAAGTGTTGTGGTCTTAAAAATAAACCTTCACCCCAAAGAACTTTTTCTGCTTTAAACATAGATGATTACCATTCAGAAGATTCATTATTTTGGTTTACGCCCAATAATTCTTGAATAGAATCAAGGGGATTATCATTTTTAATGACTTGAGTTAACCATTCATGTAAAGGCATTTGGCTCCATTTAATTGTTTTTTGCAGCATATAACTCACAGGACTATGCGGCTCATTGGTTTGAAAGTAATCGGCAATCTCTTGTAAAACCCGCATTGCCTGTTCACGGTTTTGTAAATGGCTTTGTGGTTGAGGTTGAAATGTTTGCGCTTGTGGAATTGGAGCTGAATGCGTTGTTTCTGTTACTGGCATTGTCATTTGAGCTGGGGTATCTTCAACTGCAGCTGTATTGGTGTTGTTTCCAAATGAGTCTGCTTTATAGATTTTTTTCAGGTTCATTTGAATATTTTCAAACTGTGAATCGATACTCGCAAAACTTGGTGCTTCCAGCTCCATTAATGCATCTAATGTTTGTTTGATAATATTCCAATGCTGCAAAATTTCTTGAAATTGCTGATAATTTTGATACTGAAAAGTCCGTGAGGTATTGAATAGCGCTTGATTGAATTGATCTAATTCTAAGGACGCTTCTACACTGTCAGAATCTTCGGCTTGCTTACGACGATTATTCTGTAAATGTAAGAATTTTTCGTATTGGGCAAGTGAATAAAATGGTTGAATGTTGATGAGCGGAACATTCTTTACCAAGCTCGGTAATTGGGTGGTAAAACCTTGCAGTAAGCCTAAGCGTTGATCTAAGTCGTCATCTTCAATTTCAGGATGAATCTTTAACCAGAACTGTTCTAAAACACGGTGACTCAGTTCCAGTCCTTTGATTAAGCCTTCAAAGCCATAGAGGTTTGTCCAAGCTTCTGTAAGCCAGGTTAATAAACGAATATCTTTGGTTTTTTGCGTGAGTAATTGGATTGATTTTTCTGCAACAAATGACCAGTCGGCTTGCTTTGGCTCAGAAATCCAATCACCTTGGTCTAATAAAGGATCATCATGGGTACGTGCTTTTTTGATTTCGTGAAACTCATTGGAAAAAGATAAATCTTCTCCACACGGATGAGCATCAGAAATAGGTTCTAATAAGACGTCTAAATTTATATCCATTTTCTATACTCGTATATATTTAAGCTTCCACAACTTTTGATTTTTTGCTCGACTTTTTCTTTGCTGGCTTCGCTTGTGGATCTAATAGGTAAATGATTTCATCATCTTTAGTATCAATATGAATGACTTTTGGTATTTTTTGTTCAGCCAAAGCCACCAATATTTCAGTGGCCAAAGCAGGTAACACTGAGGCATTTAAAATGTTATCAACATTACGTGCGCCACTATCAACTTCAGTACAACGACTTAGAATTAATTCGATTAAATCATCGCTATATGTCACTTTGGTTTCATACTGCTTTTCGAGTCGTGCTGTAATTTTTCCTAGTTTATGCTCAATAATTCTGACTAATAGATCATCATGTAATGGGAAGTAAGGGACAATTCGCATACGGCCTAAGAATGCTGGCTTAAATTGTTTGTATAAGCTTGGTTTGAGTTGTTCAGTCAGCTCTTCAGCACTTGGCCATTCTTCGACAGGTTGATTTAAGCATGCCTGCATGATGGCATTTGAGCCCGTGTTTGACGTCAGTAATATCGTGGTGTTTTTAAAATCAATCACACGACCTTCACCATCTTCGAGCGTACCTTTGTCAAAAACTTGGTAGAACAGTTCTTGGACATCGCTGTGTGCTTTTTCAATCTCGTCTAATAACACAACGCTATACGGATTACGTCGAACGGCTTCAGTCAAAACACCGCCTTGACCATACCCGACATATCCTGGAGGCGCACCTTTAAGCGAAGAAACCGTATGCGCCTCTTGGTATTCAGACATATTGATGGTGATTAAATGTGACTCACCACCATAAAGTTCATTGGCAAGTGCTAAGGCAGTTTCTGTTTTACCCACACCACTTGGACCGACAAGCATGAAAACACCTTGTGGTTTATTTGGGTCTTCTAAACGTGCTTTTGATGTTTTAATACCTTGAACCAACTGATGTAGGGCATAATCTTGTCCCATCACACGTTTTTCAAGTTTTTCTTCCAGACTGAGAATTTGCTTAATTTCATCATTGACCATTTTACCAACAGGAATACCCGTCCAGTCTGAAATAATTTCATTAATAATTTGGGCATTTACACGTTCAAAGACCAATGGTTGCTGACCTTGTAGCTCAGATAGCTGCTTACGTGTACTGAGAATCTCATCTTTGTTGGAATCAGCCTGTTCAGCAGTTTCTAATGCTTGGATTTTTTGAATCAATGCCAATTCGGCTTGCCATTGTTGTTCTGTTTGCTGAATTTCTTGATCAAGCAATTCCAATGATGATGTTAATTGAGCTAAACGTTCTTCATGAATTGGCTGGTGACGGTGTTCATTTTCAATAATATTGAATTCAAGATTTAAATTATGTTGTTGTGCTTTAAGTTGATCAAGTTTGACCGGTTGAGCATTTTGGGTTAGCGCAACACGAGCCGCAGCGGTGTCAAGCACACTAATGGCTTTATCCGGGAGTTGGCGGCCACTAATATAACGATGTGAAGAATGAACAGCGGTGATAATCGCTTCATCATCAATGCGTAAATTAAAGTGATTGGCCATCACTGGAATCATGGCACGTAGCATATCGATCGCGACTTCTTCAGTCGGTTCTTCTACTTTGACCACTTGGAAACGACGACTTAAAGCAGCATCTTTTTCAAAATATTGTTTGTATTCAGCCCAAGTTGTTGCTGCAATTGTGCGTAATTCACCGCGCGCAAGTGCAGGTTTTAATAAGTTCGCAGCATCATTTTGCCCAGCTTGGCCGCCCGCACCAATCATGGTGTGAGCTTCATCAATAAACAAAATAATTGGATGAGAAGACTGTTGTACTTCTTGAATCACTTGTTTTAAGCGGTTTTCAAACTCACCTTTAACACTTGCACCCGCTTGTAACAGGCCCATATCCAAAGAGTGTAATTGGACATTTTTTAACGCATCGGGCACTTGGTTCTGTGAAATTTTTAATGCCAGACCTTCTACAACAGCCGTTTTTCCCACACCAGGTTCACCCGTTAAAATAGGGTTGTTTTGACGACGACGCATCAAGATATCAAGCATTAAACGGATTTCATATTCACGACCAATGACTGGATCAATTCCACCTTTTTGGGCTTTTTCAGTCAAATTAATGGTGAACTGATCTAATGCAGGTGTCTTTTTGCTCGAAGCGGAATTGTCTGTTGGCTGATTCTTAAGTTCAGCTTCTTGTTCTTGAGAATTTGTTGGAATATTTTCGGCGCTGTTTACACAAATTTCCAAAAATTTATGCTTCATCGTATCGATTGGAAACAGATCAAATAAGCTCGATGCTCGAATAGCAATTTGGTAAAGATCAGATGCTGTTAAAAGTGCAATCAATAAATGACCGCTTCGGATCACTGGGTCTGGTTCAGCCGAAGCAAGTAACCAAGCTTGTTCAAGAAGTCTAACAATTGATTTGGAAAAAATAGGTGTACGGGTATTTCCTTTAGGAAGTTGAGAAATACACTCTAATAAATCTGTTAAAAGTGCATCTTTTGAAATTTTGTATTTATTAAGTAGAAGTTCAAGATCATTGGATTGTTGTTCTAATAATTTGACAAAAAAATGTTCGATTTCGATTTCAAAATTTTGATGGTTTACACATAAGTTGGCGGATTGTTCTAAAGATGTACGTGAAGATGCTGATAACTTTTTAATCAAAACTTTTAGATCTGTCATTTTCTGTCTCTCTCAAAAAACTTTATTTCTAGGCAAATAAATTCTAAATTTTCTAGCCTATAAATTTGGCATTAAAATTAGTATATTGAAATCAAATATTTAATAATTTTTTAAAAATCACTGGAAATATTTTACATAAAAAAAAACTTTTGTGAAGACAGGATATTATGTATATTATGCAACCAATTAAAAAAGTCATTTTTATCAAACGGTTAAAATATTGATACGAAATTTAACTTGACGAGGGTACGTTTTTTTAGTCTTATTTTTAAGTCTTTAACGAAATTGCTTAATTATACATATTTATAAAACATCAAAAGTAAATCTATTGAATAACTGAATCAAGTAAATATTGAGGTTGGATTTTGAAGAATTTTATTCCATATATTTTAGTTCTTGGCGCATCATTGGCGACTACATTTGTCTACGCGGATGATGAAATCAAACTAAAAAGATCCTGTATAAAAGATTACCCAATGGTCGAGGGAGAAACCAATCCTGAGTTGTTGGCGGTCTATTCACAATTGTGTGATAAGAAAAATAAAGACAATAAGAACAAACTGTTGGTCTCAGCGGCAGAGAAGTTTCAGCAAATTGGAAAAAATGATAAAGCCATCCAAATTGTCAATTATTTAGAAACGCAAAACATCCAAAGCAATGAATTAACGGATGTCAAATTCCTTGCAGGAATTGGCTTAGCTTCTGACGCATTGAATAAAATGCGCACACGTGAAATGAGATATTTGACTGAGGATAAAACCTATCCTGTTGCGAAAAGTTTTACTGACGCAGTTAGACAAGCAATGCCAGCAGCAGTTTTGGTTGAAAAAAATCAGGAAAGTGCCCCAGTTGTAGAGCGTGCTCGTCCTCAGAAGGTGAGTCGCCCTCAGAAGAACCGTGCTACACCAACACGCTCAACGCCTGCTGCAAAACCAGCGACAAAGCCTACTGCGACGCCAGCGAAACCGAAGTCTACGTCATCAGCACCAAGACCGAACTTCCCAACATAATTTATTGCCCAAATTAATGGATAACAAAAATGTCAAAACGTGAAAGTGTACAGAAGAAATTACAGCGAATCCGACCACCACGTGTTCAACTGACTTATGATGTTGAAGTCGGTGATGGTAAAGAAATTAAAGAGTTACCTTTTGTTGTAGGTGTTTTAGGTGACTTTTCTGCTGCTTCTGAGTTAGAAAAAACCAAATTAAAAGATAAAAAATTTATTAATGTTGACTTAGAAAACATTGATGAAGTGATGGAGTCGTTGTCTCCTCGTGCCGCATATCAAGTTGAAAATACGCTGACTGAAGAGGGTGGGCGTATGTCGGTCGACTTAACCTTTAAATCGATGGAAGATTTCAGACCAGAACAAGTGGTACAACAAGTAGAACCATTGAGAAAATTAGTTGAAGCTCGTGAACGCTTAACGGATTTGAGAAACAAGATTTCAAATAGTGAGCGTTTGGAAGATTTACTTGATGAAGTCTTACAGAATACTGATCAGATTCGTAAATTAAGCGCTGAGGCGGGTCCTGAAAATGAGTAATTTACAAACCAATACTGTGCAAGATGCAGCCGTAGAAGAAGTAAGTTTACTTGATTCTATTGTGGAGCGTAGCCGCATTGCACGTAATGATGAAGAGCATGACCGTGCGAAAAGCTTGATTGGTGAATTAGCCAAAGAAGTGATGGCAGGAACAATCACTGTTTCAGAAAATATGTCTTTATCGATTGATAAGCGTATTGCTGAAATAGATGCGTTGATTTCAAAGCAGCTCAGTAAAATCATGCACAATGAGCAGTTTCAAAAAATTGAATCGACGTGGCGTGGTTTGTATTACTTCTGTCAGGAGTCACCTTCAAATCCATTGATCAAAATTCGTATGTTAAACACAACGAAAAAAGAATTGGTTAAAGATTTCCAAGGCGCGACAGATTTCGATCAAAGTACCTTATTTAAAAAAGTTTATGAAGAAGAATACGGTTCATTCGGTGGCGCACCTTATGCGACATTGATCGGTGACTTTGAGTTTGACCGTACTCCTTCAGACATGTATCTGTTAGAACAGATTTCACATGTTGCAGCAGCGGCACATGCTCCGTTTATTTCGGCAGCAAGCAGTAATATGTTAGGCCTTGAATCATTTACAGATATTGATCGTCCTCGTGACGTTTCAAAAGTATTTGAAACAGCAGAATATGTACAGTGGCGTTCTTTCCGTGAAAGCGATGACGCTCGTTATGTTGCGTTGACAATGCCACGCGTTTTAGGCCGTTTGCCTTATGATCCAAAAGAAGGTTGGGCGACTGAAGGCTTTAACTTTGTGGAAGAAGTTTCAGGGCAAAACCATGATGAATATTTGTGGATGAATGCAGCTTATGCGTTTGGTACTCGTTTGACCAATGCATTTGACCTCCATGGTTGGTGTGCTGCGATTCGCGGAGTTGAAGGTGGTGGTATGGTCGAAGGCTTACCAGTACATACTTTCAAAACCAATGATGGTGAAGTTGTATTTAAGTGCCCAACTGAAATTGCGATCACTGACCGTCGTGAGAAAGAGTTGAGTGACTTAGGTTTTATTCCACTTGTTCATTGTAAAAATACAGATTACGCAGCATTTTTTGGTGCACAGTCTACGCAAAAACCGAAGAAGTATGACAGTGATACGGCAAATGCGAACTCATCATTATCGAGCCAGATCCAATACATCATGGCAGTTTCACGAATTGCACATTATTTAAAAGCAATGATGCGAGATAAAGTCGGAAGCTTTGCTTCAGCGGGTAATGTAGAAGCATTTTTAAATGAATGGCTATCACAATACGTATTGCTTGATGATGGTGCTTCACAAGAAGCTAAAGCGCAGTATCCATTGCGTGAAGCTTCTGTAAAAGTTGTAGAGAATCCTGCAGAGCCAGGGCACTACAAGTCTGTGGTCTTCTTAAGACCGCATTTCCAGCTAGATGAGTTGTCGGTTTCTTTGCGACTTGTCACTGAGTTACCTCAGTCCTCGAATTAAAATAGAGCGTGGCTAAATAATAACTTTAAAAAATAAGGGTAATCCAATGAAAGATATATACGTTCAATTCCAAGGTAAGTACAAGGTTGATGGCGAGTCACGTGATTCTGAGCACAAAAATTGGCTAGAAGTTAATTCTTGGTCTCATAATATTCGTCAGCCGAAATCTGCGACTTCTTCAAGCGTTGGTGGTCATACTGCTGAACGTGTAGAACACTCAGATATGCTTTTTGTTAAAGATTTGGATGCAACTAGTCCAAAACTTTGGGAAGCTTGTTCTGCGGGTTATACATTTGATGAAGTTCAAATTGACTTCTACCGTGCAAATGGTGACAAACGTATTAAGTACCTTCAAATCAAACTTAAGCATGTACTTGTTTCAAGTGTAACGCCTACGGTAAATGAAGAAGGTGTTCCAACTGAAGCATTTGGTCTTAAATATGCTGCGGTTGAGTGGACTTATAATCAACAAGATATTAACGGTTCTGCTAAAGGTGCCGTTACTAAGAAATGGTCTCTTTCTAACAATACAGCATCTTACGCTGCTTAATTGTTTGTTGGAACAGATAGGGACTCGGGTCCCTATCTGTTTCATATTATTAGAATATACATTATGAATTTAGATCAACTATACCCATATGGATTTCGATCTACACTATTTGATCGTTTAATTGTTGAAGATGATTATATTAAAGGGCTTTCGATTCATGAGTTAAGAGAGTCTGTTGCTCATGATTTAGAAGATTTATTAAATACACGAATTGCCAAGCTAGATTTGGAAATCGATGATTTTCCTTTAGTGAAAAAGTCTATTGTACAATTTGGCATTATTGATTTTGTTGGGCTTTCCACAGCGAATCCAACCGATCGAGATACTATCTGCCAGTCCATAGAACAATCGATTGCTGCACATGAACCACGCTTAAAACAAATTAAAGTAGAAATGCAGTTAGATGACCAAAATGTTGGTTCGTTATGCCTAAGCATTCAAGCTTATTTAAATATCCATCCACTTTATGAACCTGTAATTTTTGATGCCTTACTTAAGCCAACAACACAGCAATATGTGATTTCTGCCAGATCTTAAAATAAAGTAGGTATGTCGTGATAGAAGAACTTTTACCGTATTATGAAAAGCAATTACAAGAATTTGGACAGCAGTCGCGTGCCTTTGCAGATAAATACCCAAAAATTGCACAACGATTATCTTTAAATCAAGAACAAATTGATGATCCACATATTGAACGCCTGATACAGGCATTTTCTTTAATTGCCGCACGTATTGATAAAAAGTTAGCTGATAGTTACGACATCTTTACACGTTCTTTATTTGAGGTGATGTTTCCTCAATATTTACGCCATTTCCCGGCGTGTTCAGTTGTGAGTTTTGAAGACTTAAACAAGCAAAAACAATTGACAGATGTTCACATTATTCCCAAAGGAACCACTTTAAAATCGAGAAGTTTCAAAGGTGTCCAATGTGAGTTTAATACCAGTGCTGAAGTTAAATTACTACCAATCCAACTGGAAAGCCTGAGTTTCCAAACCAATCCTAGTGCACATATTCATTTAAACCAAAATGCGACATTAAATTTAAAATTTGAGTTATTAAACCCTGTTAAAAATTGGTTGAAAAATGAAAAGCTCCCCATTTATTTGGATGCCATTTCAAACTTTCCTTTGCAAGTTCTAGATCATATCTTTCATAAAGAGACCAGTTTTAGTCTTCGTATCAATCATAAAGTTGTGGCGATAAAAAATCCGTTTGAAGTGATGGGTTTTGATGAAAATGAAAGTTTATTGCCGGTTGATCAACATACCCATCATGCTTACCGATTATTAATCGAATATTTCTGCTTTCCTGAAAAGTTTAGTTATTTAAATTTGAATTTAGATTTTTTAAAATTATTAAAAGAAGAAAATCTAAGTTTTGAAGTGCAGATCCATTTAAAACTGAATTTAAATGACCAAGCCATTATTCGCAATTATTCAGAATTGAATGTGGCAAATTTTAAGTTATTTACCAGCCCTGTTGTCAATTTGTTTGAGAAGCAAGCTGAGCCACAAAAAATCAATCATAAAAACTTAGAATATCCTTTGATGACGGATGCACATCATCCTGAGTTCTATCAAGTGTATTCAATCGTTGAAATGAATTTGATCCGTGAAAAAAGCAACCAAGATCAAGTGGTTTATCCAATTTTACCTTTCTTTGCCATGAGTCATTATCACGGTGATGATATTCAGTTTTTTTATGCATTAAATCCAACCGTTTTACAAAATCAATATGTCGAAACGGGCTATTCGATTATTTCTAAACAATTAGAACCGCACAGTATTAAGTCTGATTTTGTCAGTTGTAAATTGTTATGTTCCAATCGTGAATTACCGCACGAAGCTTTGGGTCAGTCAAATAATGTCTTGAATTTGAATGACAGTACCGTTGCTCGTCGTGCATTGGTGTTAAAAAGACCTACTGCACCGTTCCAATTTGAAAAAAATAAGAATGAACAATGGCGTATTATTTCGCATCTTTCATTAAATACTTTAGCGTTAATGAAGGGTGATGCTGTCAGCCATATTAAAGAATTATTAGAGCTTTATAACCTACCAAAATCTAAAGAAAATCATTTAATTATTGATGCAATTAAAAAAATTGAGTTTGAAATCACCAATAAACTGGTTGAAGCCAAACCCTTTCCAATGTTTGTACGTGGGGTGAAGGTTTTAATGGATGTAGATGTCCAAGTTTTTAGAGGGCATAGCTTATATATTTTCAGCGAATTGATCAGTCATATCTTTAACTTAAAAGTACAGATGAACAGTTTTGTTGATGTTTTTGTTCGAGATTTAAATACAAAACAGGAGTTATACCAATGCGTACAGAACGTTGGTGGCAAGAAGCTTCTGTAATTGATGAGCTTTTTAAAACCCCTACAGCTTTTGAATTTATCCAAACCACACGATTATTTAGACATGCGCCCAATACCGCTGTTTTAAAGAATTGGTCTGACGATTTTCTTTTTGAAAGTTCATTAAATTTGAACTTCCCAAAACATGAAATTGAATTACTTGAACAACAAGACGAAAAAATCCATCTTACTAATTTGATTGTCGGTTTAACTGGTATGCAAGGCGCAATGCCGTATACTTATACCAATAAAGTGAAACAAGCACCGCGTAAACAGCGTGTTGAAGTTCAAAAATTTTTAGGCTTATTTAATCATAAGCTTACAGCTCAATTTGTTGAAGCCAGTTTAAGTTATAACCTGCCTGTACGTTATGAGGTTGAGAAAGAAAATAATTACTTAGAAATCCTGCATGCATTAAATGGTTATATTCGAACACAACATCAACAGAGTGATTTAGACGATTATTTTGCTGAATTTTCTGGGCTGATGCAGGGGCAAAACAATACAGCCCATGCACTAAAGACAATGCTGACCTGCGTATTCAATCAACAGGTTGAAGTCAAAGAATATATTACCGAAAAGTTTAAACTCGGCGATGACCAGAAAACTACATTGGGAGGCAAGCAACCCTTTTTGTTAGGTGTAAATACTTTTTGTGGAGAAACGATTCGACAAATTGATGGAAAAATTGAGATTCAAATTGGACCATTGAGCCATGCACAGTATTTAGAATTTTTACCCAAGAAAAAATTGAGTAAGAAGTTAAAGAAAATTCTGCAAAGTTGGTGTAGTCCCACCTTACTTGTCGATCTACGTTTAGTCTTGGCAAAAGAGGAAGTCCAGCCTTTACAACTGAGTTCAACAACACAAATCGGTTTGGCACAAGGTGCTTTTGTGATGCCAAAAACTCAAAGTGACAATGATGAAACGTGTTATGCACTGATTGGAGTGTCATAAGTGATCAAAATAATTTTAGGAACTTTAGTCAGCACAATATTACTGGTTTCGGTAATCGTGGTGTTTTATTGGCGTGATATCAAATATGACCCAAATGGGCAAGATTTTCTGATTTTCTTTGGGGTGATTCCAGCGGCGATTACTTTGTTAATTCTAAGCCCAATGTTGATCAAAAAGATTTATCAAAGCCGCCAAGAGAAGAAAGAACAACAAAGAATTGAGGCAGAACAAAGTTCAGAACAACAACAAACCACTGAAGCTAAAGTTGAAGAAAAAATTGAATGGGTAGACTTGAAAGTTTATTCAGCGACAAGTTTAAGTGCCTTAGGCGAAAATGAAGCACAGCTTGATCAGCTTCAAGATGTGGCAAGTCCTGAACTTGATTCGCAATTGGTCAATGGTTATGGCTTACCGATTCTTTCATTCCGTGTTCAAGAGATTGAAGAACCGTTAGAGGATGAGGCATCTAGTCTTTCCAGTCGTCAAAAGCGTATAAGTGCATTAATTCAGCAGCAATTAGAACAGAATACTGAAACTTTATATCAAATTGCAGAGCACCTAAAAAACTCGGCACTGTTTTATGATGCCAAACTTGCACATGAATATCGTATGCATCCTGCTTGGATTGACCCTCATCGTGACTATGAGGATGAGCCGATAGAACAACAGGTCGCAGAAGCAGTACCTCGACTTAATCGTTTGAATATTCATATTATTTTGCCAGAAAATTTATTCCATAGCTGGGATGAAAGTTCAGCTTCAGAATTGGTTCATCATTATCTTACTGAACTGGGCATTCTCGATCAGCAATTTGGCACTGAATATCATTATTGGGGTGAAACAACTGCGTATAAAGACTGGATTAAGTTGCTGAAAAGAACCCAACTTCTGGATTCTGAGGCATCACTGTTTATTGCAGTAGATTCAGAAATTGATCAAGAAACCATAGATGATCGGACGTGGATGACTGAAAAATATATTCCATCTGAGTATATCAGTACCTGTTGTATGACAAATACTCAGGTCGAATTGCAAAATTTACAAGCAATAAAGTATATTCGAATTGCTTTAAATTCTGATCAGGCATCTAAAACATTAAAAGAGTTGAATTTAGACCAAGCAGAACAGTTTGATCAAGAACAGCGCTTTGTCTTGGTCTTAGACGACCCAGCAGAGATCAAGCTGTTAAAGAAACTTGAACAAAACTTTGCCGAAACAGCGATTGAAGCGCATCATTATCTTTACAGTAAAAATAGCCTAGGCCATACCCAACCCTTAGCCAAAGTTTTTGGTTTTATGTTGAGTTTGCACTTTAAAGATGAGTTGTACGGTTATGTTTATAGTGCTGAACATCAGCAAACCCAAGTGCTTGTTGGGACTGAGTTTGCATAGAACTTACAGATAAATTTAGAAAGAAATAGAGAAAATGATACAAACAATTTTAAGCTATGCATGGCAGTACATCACAAATCCGAAACTGGTGATTGCGCTTTCGATTCTGGTGGCGCTCGTTTCTTCATATAGTGTAGTGCCGCGTCAGTACTTCTTTATGATGGTTGCAGCTTACATTCTTGGATTGGTGATTTACGGTATCTACTGGTTGATCCAGCGCCGTAAACATGCAGAACAAGGTGAAGCATTGGCTGAAGCGATTCAACAAGACACCACTGCTGAATATGGAAAACAAAAAGATAAAGAAGAATTAAATCTGATCAATCAGCAGATGAAAGATTCGATCCAATTGATTCGTAAGTCTAAATTGGGTGATAAAAGTGGTAACGCAGCACTCTATGAGTTGCCTTGGTATATGGTGATTGGTAACCCTGCTGCGGGAAAAAGCTCGGCAATTTACCATTCTGGACTAAAATTTCCCTTTGAAGAGACCCATCAAAAAGTGGTGTCTTCAGGACTCAGTGGTACCCGAAACTGCGATTGGTTTTTCTCAACAGAAGGGGTATTGCTGGATACAGCTGGTCGATACTCTGTGTATTCTGAAGACCATTCAGAATGGTTAGGCTTTTTAAATATTCTGAAAAAGAACCGCTCTAAAGCGCCGATCAATGGCTTAATTGTGATTGTTAGTGTGGCTGAGTTGGTCAGTCAAAGCCCTGAAAAATCGATCAAATTAGCGAAAAGTTTAAGAGCGCGTATTCAAGACTTAACTGAACGTTTAGAAATTTTTGCACCTGTTTATTTGGTCTTTTCTAAAATGGATTTGATTGCAGGATTCACTGAATTTTTTGAATGTTATGAATCCGCTGAGTTTGATCAAGTGTGGGGTGCGACCTTACCTTATGACTCTGAATCATCACAGAATGCTGTAGAACATTTCGAGAAGCACTACAATATTTTATATGATGGATTAAAAGGGGTCAGTACCACCCATTTAAGTCGCCGTCATGCGCAAAATATTTCACCAAGTGTGATGACTTTCCCACTTGAATTTAAGACTTTAAAACCTGTATTAAAAACGTTTATTGGTACTTTATTTGAAGAAAATCCGTATCAGTTTAAACCAGTCTTCCGTGGCTTTTACTTTACCAGTGCTTTACAAGAGGGCGTGATAGAAAGCCCGATGACGGAACAAATTGTTGATGATTTTCAGCTGACTAAAATCCCCAATAGCGAACATGGTATTCCACAAAATTCAATTTCTCAGAATCATGGCTATTTCTTAAAAGGTTTATTCTCAGAAGTCATTCTCAAAGATAAAAACCTAGTTAAACAACATATTAACCCGACCACAAAGCGTAAACGTTATTTGGCGTTTATTGCATCATTATTGGGTGTTTCCATCATTTTAGGTCTATGGGTATGGTCTTATCGTAATAACCAACAGTTGATTGCAGATGTTCAGGCCGATTTAAATAAAGTTGTGCAAATGGAGCAAACTTCGGGTCAAGAGCTCTCTACCCAAATCGATGCATTACTGATTTTGCAACAACGTTTAGAGCAATTGGATGATTTTGATCAGCATCGCCCGTTGAAGTTTTCGTTTGGTCTATATCAAGGCAATGACTTAAAAGAAAAATTAAAAGCCGAATACTTAAAAGGTGTGAAACAAATTGTTTTAGCGCCGAGTCAGCAAAACATTGCGCAATATCTACAACGTGTAAAAGGCAATGAGCAGACGCTTAAACAAAACCATGTCAATGTAGAAATTAAACAAGCGTCTTCAACACAGATTGCATCAGAACCTTCTGATACCAATCCGCAAGATGCCTACAATGCGTTAAAAGCCTATTTGATGATGAGCAATCCACAATATATGGATGCGAGTCATTTAAGTGACCAAGTCACTCGCTTTTGGCGTTCATGGTTAGACACCAATCGTGGACAAATGCCACGTGGCGAAATGATTCAAAAAGCTGAAAAAATATTGAGCTACTCAATGACTTTAGCCAATGATAAAAAGTTTCCAGTGTTAGAGTCTGATGCGCAATTGGTCGATCAAACCCGTCAAGTGTTGCTCTCTGTTGTACGTGGAATGCCAGCACGTGATCGCGTTTATAATGAAATTAAAATGCGCACGGCTGTTCGATTCCCTGCGGTGACGGTGGCGCAAATTGTCGGTGAAACCAATCGTAATGTCATGCTCGGTGGTTATGCATTGCCTGGTATATTTACCCAAAAAGCATGGGATGAATATGTCGATAAGGCGATTGAAGAAGCTGCGAATAAGCCAACAGATACCAAAGATTGGGTGTTGAATAGTACCCAGTCAGATGATTTAACTTTTAGTGGTAGTCCTGACCAAATTCGTAAACAGTTAACCCAGTTGTATAAGCAAGAATATATAGCTGAATGGAAGAAGTTTATTAATGCTACCCATTATGCGAAAGGTGCTGATTTTGTTCAGCAAGCCAAGGTCATGGATGTGTTGGGTGAGCCACAAAATTCTCCAATCCGTACCTATATTGACCGTGTTGCAAAAGAAACCAGTTGGGATAATCCAGTCGTTCAAGCTGAGCTTGCCGCACCACAAACTGGCTTTATTGCTTGGTTTAAGCGTAAAGTTTTAGGTCAAGGTAAAACGGATGATATCCAACGTGCATCCAATCAAGCACAAGGGCAGATTTCTCAACAATTCCAAGTATTCTATCAATTGGTCCGTAAACGTGATGATTTACAGAACAAATCACTGCTGGATGATTATTTACAGAATATGGCGCAAGTCAGAAGTAAGCTGAATGATCTACGCAGTGCAGGTGACTTTGGTCCAAGTGCTTTGGCCTTAGCGAAACTGACCATTAATGATCAAAGTTCAGTTTTCAACATCACTCAAAAAGTCGTTGATGAAAAATTGACGGTTGGTTTGGGTGAGTTGGATCAGCAAATGGTTCAAAAATTGTTGGTGAGTCCATTAACTCAATCTTTTGACAGTTTGTTGACCCCAGCACAGGACGAAATTAATAAACTTTGGACCTTGCAGGCTTTCCAACCATTTAGCCAAACACTTTCGCAAAAAGTTCCATTTAACTCTTCTGGAACCATTCAAGCGACCAGTAGTGAAATTAGCCAAATTTTTGGTGATAACGGCAGCATTTCTAAATTTGTAAAAGAAACCCTTGATCCATTCGTTATTCGTCGTGGTTATACGTTGTCATCGAAGACATGGAAAAACATGGGTATTGGTTTAAATCCTGATTTCGTCATGAATTTTGAGCAATATACCACACCAATTAATGGTGCTTCTGCGGGAGCAGCAGGTGGTGCTCCAGTTGCAGCCAATCAGTCAAATTTCCAATTCTATCCGATCCCTAACAATAAATTATTGTCCTATACCATTGATATTGATGGGCAGCGCTTGGTTTATGAAAATGGCATCCAACAATGGGTTAACTTCATGTGGCCAAATCCTGGTGCAATACCGGGAGCACGGATTACGGCAATCGATTTAGATGGGCAAACCCATACCATATTTGATGAGCCGGGTGAATACGGGATCAATAAATTAATTGATAGCGCACAACGTAAGTCATTGAATGGAAGCTTTGAAATGACATGGGCAAGCAAACAAAACAGTGATTTGTTTGTGAAACTTCAATTCCGTTTAATTAGTGGTAATGCTTCAAATCCAATTGGTTCTAATCGTGGCTATGTTGGATTAAAACTGGTTGATCGAGTCACAAGTCCTAAAGCACCATTGGTTGTTGCAGCACAGGCAGCGCCTGTTACCGTAAGTGCAAACTCACCAGCAGCTTCACCATTTGGCGGTGCGACTGCACCGACAGCAGCTGCACCTAAGCCTCAGACAACCGCACCAGCAAGCCCAACTACGGCACCTGCTGGCAATGCGGCAAATGCTGCCGGAAAAGGAGTGGCTCAATGATTCAAGGGAACGATTTGACGCGAGGGATTAAAGTATGCAAACGATAAAGTCTACACCGTTGTATTATGGAAAATGTCCCGCACGTGGTGATTTTCTGAAAACAAAAGGGCAATATTCATTGATTCAAGTGATTGATCAATGGATTACGGAAGCTTTAGAGCTTGCAATGCGAGAAGAAAATTTTAATCAAGCTTATGAATCATTAGCACCTTTAGACTTCTTTATCGCAAACCCTAAGGAAAGAATGTTTCTTGCGGCAAATATGGTGACCAGTGAAGACAGTTCTGGTCGTCAATTTCCAATGGTTTTAAGCCAGTTATTAGAAGTTGATCACCCCTTTCAAAACTTACTCTATGCGCCGTTTAAATATAAACCGGTATTGATTGATTTATTTCAAAAAAATCGAAGCATCCGAACCATTCGTGATCCTGAAGTATTGATCAATAAGCTGGGTGAAATTGATCGTGAAATACAGGTTCTACCTGAATTAAAAACGCAGGACTTTTTTGAAAATCATACCATGCATTCATTTGCACAAATGATGAAGATCACGCCTTATGAATTGGCACAAAGTATGTTGGGTTTGGGCTTATTACTACAGCCGGTGCTTAAACACGGTACCAGTAAGTTATCTAAGGTGCTTATTTTACCGATTAATAATCATAATTATTGCTATGAAATTGCTGCCTTTTGGGTCAACTTAATCGGACGCTTTTTAGAAAAAAGTAATACAGAGATCTTAATTGGTATTCTTCACCAAGAGTCTCCAATTTTATTATTTGGCTTCCAAGGGGCAGATATCACGGCTTTAAGTAATATTTTCACTCAAAATATGCAAAATGATCATTGGGTATCTTTGGTCAAACCGTTATGGATTGATGCCTATTTGGAACAGAATGCAGGTCTAGCAGCACTAGAACAGTCTTTATGTGAACGTCAATTGAGTCTGGTTCAAGGCATGAAAATTTTTAGACAAACATTTATAGATGAATAATGATATGAAAAATAAACAAGTCAAAATATTGAAAAAATTTGCGCTTATTTCTAGCTTATTTTGTTCATTCAATGTGTTTGCTGCCCCGATTGTGGTTGAAGGTGCTGTGCCGAATGACATGACCAAACAAGCAATCTTGGCGAAATTAAAAGCGGTTTATGGTGATGATCAAGTTGTTGATAAAATCCAAATTCGAGCCGTATCCGCACCGAATGGCTGGAGTGATTCGGTTACTCGTGTGATTACCCCAGATTTAAAGAAGATTAGCCAAGGTAAGCTCTCTGTACGAGGCACGCAAGTTGAATTGGTTGGGAAAATGGGTGTGCAAACTGATATTCAGCCAACCACCAGTTTATTCCAATCCTTAGTTCAACCACCTTATCGATTTAATTCACAAATTTCAGTGAATGCTGCTGAGCAATCTGTGATTGATAATGCATTAAAAAATCGAATTATTGAGTTTGAATCTGGCAAAGCCGTACTTACCCCAACAGGTACACAAATCTTAGACGAGATGGTGGTTGCATTAAATAAAGTCCAAGGTAAAAATGTTAAAATTGTGGGGCATACTGACAGCCAAGGTAATCCACAGAAGAATCAGGATTTGAGTTTGCAACGTGCTGAAGCGGTGAAGCAATACTTAACTACGAAAGGCATTGCACCGACTCGTTTAAGCACAGCTGGTCTGGGTTCAACCAAACCTGTTGCTGATAATGCAACTGAAGATGGGCGTAAAAAGAACCGCCGTATTGAGTTCGATGTTTTATAAATTTTTATTCAATAACAAAACAATAAAAGGTAGGCACTATGGCACTTCCATATATCACGTTAGGGTCACCCACGACAGGTGGTGGAAAAATTATTTCTGCTCAGTCTTCTTTTCTGATTGATGGTAAAGCGATTGCGTGTGTAGGGGATAAGGCGACCTGTCCCAAGCATAAATGTGTCGCCAGCATTGTTGCAGGTGATAATCATATGTTGGTGATGGGAAAGCCCGCTGCTCAGCATAATTCACCTTTATCTTGCGGATGTAAATGTATTGGTGATCAGTCATTAACAGTTGGGCAAAATTAAAAAGTCCAAGTTATAAAAAAAGCCCCATCATCCTGACGGGGCTTTTTCGTATTGGTTCGCTAGGTAAACTCCTGTTCTACCTCACTTCCTGATGTACAGACTGATTATTATTGTTTTATGTCTGGGAAACTTCCTGTTCCCTATGACTATAGAATAGGGGATTTGCTTCAACTTCCCTAGCCGTCAATGCATGCAAGTGATGTAAGCTAAAGCGTACAATGTGATTTTAGACATTGGCATATTGGATGAGTTTGTTTACCACAGATTTGACTGCTTTATTATCAAACTCATTTCCCTCAAAGGTTTCACTCTTACCACGTTGTCCAATATCTCGCAGTTCAATGACAGCATTAGAGTCAATCATGCCAATAAAAGCACAGACTTGTTTGATTTGATCAATTGAACGTGAACCGTTGGTACCGCCATAACTGACAAAAGCCGAAGGTTTGCTCTGCCATTCTTTATAAACGAAGTCGATGGCATTTTTCAGGACAGGACTATAGCCGTGATTGTATTCTGGTGTAATGAAAATAAACGCATCTCCAGAAGCAACTTTTTTCGCCCATTCTTGCTGTTTAGGCTGATCATAGATTCCTGAGGCGGGTGAGTTTTTTCCGGCAAAGAAAGGTAAATCCCATTCTTTTAAATCTACAATTTCAACATTGAGGGTACTGAAGTCGAGTTTTTGGATTTCTTTAAGTAACCATTCTGCGACTTTAATCGCAACACGACCTTCTCGAATACTGCCCACGATGATTTGGATATTCATTTATTTTCATCTCTATTTTTCTATTAAAACATTATGCGCAATCAAGGTCATAGGTACAGTAGTGATTTGTATATGATTTTAAAATTTTGAGTTAACAATAAGATTGATCAGGATTTGAATTTCCATTCTAATAAGGAAAATTTTAATTTTGAATAGATATGAAAGACGACATTGCACTGATTATGGCTTTACCCAATGAATCTAAAGGGTTATTTGAACAAGCAGGTATCACTGTCCACTATAGCGGGATTGGCAAGATTAATGCAGCCTATACGGCATTCGATGTTATTCAAAAAACCGGCTGTAAAACCATACTGAATTTAGGTAGTGCAGGAAGTTCTTTCTTCGATGCCCATGAGTTGATTGAAGTAAAAACTTTTGTGCAACGTGATATGGATGTTTCCCCACTCGGTTTTGATGTGGGCGTTACGCCAATGGATGAGCATTTTCCAGGCGAAATTCATTTAGAATCGTATTTTCCACATTTAGCGCAGGGTGTTTGTGGTACAGGGGATAGTTTTGAAACAGGACAACCCAAAGTGAGCTGTAACTTGGTCGATATGGAAGGCTATGCACTGGCTAAAGTCTGTAAAAAATTAGATGTGCGTTTAGTTTCGATTAAATACATTACAGATGGTGCAAATGACACCGCACATTTAGATTGGGAAGATAATTTATTATTGGGTGCACAAAAGTTGTTAAAACTATATCAGTCTATTTATTAAAGACTTAGTTTGTTTGAGTATTATATAAAGTTTAAAATTGAGTCTTGGCGACCATAGAACTCTATGGCCGTTTGCCAAAATAACCAATAAGTATATTGGATGATTAATTGCGCGGTAACACACCATATAAAGTCATATGGATTGTATGTTCAATTGCGCGTTGACACATACTTTTATTACGCAAAGTTTTACCAGTCACCATTTCAATTTGAGTACTAAAGTCTGCATAATTTTGAGTCAATGCCCAAATATTAATAATCAGCAATTCAGCATCGATTTGATCTGATATTTTACCTTGCGCCTGCCAGTTTAAAATCACTTTAGCTTTGCGTTTAAAGAGCTTTTTAAGTGGGCCTTTGAGGATCGGTAAAATATGTGGTGCGCCTTGAATCACTTCTAACGCGAAAAGTTTTGAAGCTTTAGGCTGAGTTCTAGAGATTTCAATTTTGGTCATGATGTAATGTGACAAAGCTTCTGTCGGTTCCAATTCTGACTCAAGCGACTGCAACGGTGCTAACCATTTCTGCATAACTGTCGTTAGCACTTCAACATATAAGGCTTCTTTATTTTCATAGTAGTAGAAAATATTGGATTTATGCATATCTGCTAATTGAGCGATTTCATCTAGACTTGCGCCGTTGAAACCATAGACAGAAAATACGTCAAGTGCAGCATTGAGCAGCTGCTGGCGTTTTTGAGCACTCTTTTTTTGTTCCATCGCATCTTTAATCGAAAAACTGATTATTAAATTGTACGGTAAAATGTTTGATTTGTGCACAGAAAGCAGCATTATTTTGGTATATTTCTGATAAATAATGATGAAGTTTTATTATTAAGTCGATCGTAGATCCCTATTATCTAATTTTGCACTAAACTGGAGCAAATCTTATTTTAAAATTCTGTCAGTTATGACTTAATATTTAAATTTTGTGACATTTTTTAGTATAAGGTTAATTTTTGAGTTAATTTAAAAATTAGATAATCTTAAATAGCATGATTTAATTTTCATTTAAGAAAACTGACTTGCTTTAAAATACCCAACTCATTTTTAATCAATAGAAACAGTTGAAAACTTAAACATATTTGTGACAGCGAACATTTTCTATCCGATCAAAACGACTAAATATTCGATTTAATTATTCAAGATCAGCAACATGGTTCCGCAAGGTTGGGGTTTGTTGGCATTTCATAAATGGTTTGCGTTGTAGGTTAAAATTGAGCAGGCAAGGCATGAAACGAAGAGAATAGAGAGACTATTTTCGAGTTTCATAACGAAGACTGAGATAATTTTAGCCACAACCCTTCGGGACTTGTGTGTTTTTTGCCGCTACGTTGTTACGAACTACTCATTTAGAATGACTAAATTTCGTATTTCGCGCCTAGTATCGACTAAAAAATACACGTAGTCGCAAACATAGACGAATTGCCAGCAAACCCTAATATGTAAAGACAAAAATATTCTGCCCGACAATACCTTGCGTTACGAACAAAAGCGTATTTTGTTGCTGTTCATGTCGCAAGAACAGCACTGAGTACCTGTTGTTCAAGTTCGGCAAATGCTACACCTTTTTGACGTGGACGTGGTAAATCGACTTGAAACTGTTGCGCAATATGTCCTTTATCCAAAAGAATAATACGATCGGCGAGTTGAACCGCTTCACTGACATCATGGGTAACAAGGATGGTGGTAAAGCCTTGTTCTAACCATAACTTTTCAATTAAATTCTGCATCTCTAGTCGCGTCAATGCATCTAAAGCACCTAAAGGTTCATCCAGTAATAAGACTCGTGGTGTATGTGACAAAGCACGAGCAAGCGCCGTTCGTTGGCGTTGTCCACCAGAAAGCTGTGATGGCCAAAGTCCAGATTTCTCCTTTAATCCAACCTTTTCTAATAATTGCTCAGCTTTAGAAAATTGGTTTTTGGCTAGACCCAATTGCACATTTTTTAGAATACTTTTCCATGGCAATAAGCGTGGATCTTGGAACATCACCCGAATATCATCTGCAATGATCCCTTCACGGAAATTTAATAAAGATTTAAATTTGATTTCACCATAACTGGGTTGTTCTAAATCGGCAATTAAACGCAGTAGGGTACTTTTACCACAACCGCTGCGTCCCACAATTGCAACGAATTCACCTGCTTCAATGTTTAAATCTAAGTCCTCAAGAACTTTAACTTCGCCATAATATTTATGCAGTTGTTCGATCGAAATTTCTGCACCAATTTTTGCTTGTTGTTCTTCAACAATCTCAGTTGGTGCCACCAAGTCATTGGCATATTGGCTAATGCTTAAATCGGTCATATCAGACTCCTATTTTTGATAACCTGCGTGCCAACGCAATAGGTATTTTTCTAAAAATTGTGCAAATACATCGGCAAGTTTGCCTAAAAGGGCATACAGCAAGATACCCACTAGCACGATATCTGTTTGTAAAAATTCACGCGCATTCATGGTCATATAACCAATTCCAGATTGTGCAGAAATTGTTTCTGCCACAATCAGCAGTACCCAAACCAACCCCAGTGAAAAGCGTAAACCCACTAAAATTGAAGGCATTGCGCCCGGTAAAATAATGTCTTTATACAATTGCCATCTGCTTAATCCATAGCTTTTTCCCATTTCTATCAATTGAGGATCAACTGAACGAATCCCATGATAGGTATTGATGTAGATCGGGAAAAACACACCGACAGCCACTAAAAAGAGTTTTGCAGACTCATCAATTCCAAACCATAAAATAACCAATGGAATCAGCGCCAATGCTGGAATATTTCGGATCATTTGCAAGGTGGTATCCAATAAGTTGGATGCAACTTTTGATGAACCATTAAGCAGTCCCAAAAATAGACCGAGCCCACCACCAACTAAGAGGCCAAGTAGCGCGCGACCAGCACTGACTTTGACGTGCTGCCAAAGCTCACCGCTGACTAAAAGTGTCCAAAACGCAGAGACTACCGCTGTCGGTGCAGGTAAAACACGGCTTTCAAGCAATCCTGTTTTAGACGCAATTTGCCAAATGACAATCAGTAAAATCGGCACAATCCAAGGCAGCAAACGCTGCCCAATTTGTTTCGTTCCACGTGAAACGGCAGTACTTTTGGCTGGAGCAGCATTGTTAATTAAGGCATTCATGCAGGCTCCTGTAATGGTTTCTTATTTTCTTCAGGGGTGTAATTATTGGCAACGATTTCGCCAAATGGTCCAGTCAAATTAGGTTGCGTGAGTTTCTTGCGTGTTTCCAACGGCAGTAATGGGAATACTAGTTCAGCAAAGCGAATAGATTCTTCCAAATGTGGGTAGCCTGAGAAAATAAAGGTATTGATGCCTAAATCTGCATATTCTTGAATACGATCTGCAACAGTCTGTGGATCACCGACCAAAGCCGTACCTGCACCACCACGAACGAGTCCAACTCCTGCCCAAAGATTTGGTGATACTTCAAGCTTACTACGATCACCATTATGTAGCTCAGCCATACGGCGCTGACCGACGGAATCCATTTGTTTAAATTTTTTCTGTGCAGCGGCGATCGTCGCATCATCTACATATTGGATCAGTTCATTGGCAGCTTGCCATGCTTGTTCATTGGTCTCACGAACAATGACATGTAAACGAATACCATAATTAAGTTGACGACCTTTGGCATCGGCTTTCGCTTTCACTACTGCAATTTTTTCTTTGACTGCAGCAGGTGGTTCGCCCCAAGTCAAATAGGTATCAACTTGCTCAGCAGCCAATTCAATCGCATCTTCAGAAGAGCCCCCAAACCAGAGTGGTGGGTAAGGCGCTTGAATCGGTGGATAAAGCAGCTTGGCATCATCTACACTTAAACGTTCGCCATGGAAGGTAAATGATTCACCTGTATGTGAACGTTTTAAAATTTCACGCCAAATCGTGGTGTATTCAGCTGCTGTTTTATAACGTGAAGCGTGGTCTTCGTATACGCCATCACCTTTCAATTCTTGCTCATCACCACCTGTAACGAGGTTGAGCAAAACCCGTCCATTGGATAGACGATCAAAAGTTGCAGCCATACGTGCCGCGAGTGCAGGTGTTGTTACACCTGGACGTAACGCAACCAAGAATTTTAAATTTTTAGTCGCATCAATCAGGCTCGCAGCAGTAATCCATGGATCTTCACATGAACGTCCCGTGGGAATGAGTACACCTTCATAGCCCAAATTATCCACAGCTACAGCAATTTGTTTCATATAAGCATGGTCAACTTGGCGAGCACCTTTGCTTGTACCTAAATAACGACTGTCACCGTGAGTAGGAATAAACCAGAAGATTTTCATTTCATTCATCCTTAGAAAAATATTATTTCGCCGTCCAAACGGCTTGTTTGATATCAATGCTGTTTGGAATAATTTTGAGTTCGCTAAAACGATTGGCCAGTTGTTGTTGATCTGCAATTACTTTTGCTGAAAGCGGTGCTGCACCCGAAGGTCTTGGACGTCGCTCAATAAAAGTTTGACTAACTTTCGGTTTTAAACCAGTACTTTGCCCGATGGCTTGTGCAGTTGCGACACGATTGGCTTGTACCCATTTATCAGCAGTATTAATTTGCTGGATAATGCCTTTAACTGCTTGAGGATATTTCTTTACAAAATCTGGCGATGCCAAATAGAAGGTATAATTTGGACTTAAACCCTGCCCTGAGGCGAGGATACGCGCTTGATCTTCAACTTGAGCAGAAGCAAAGAATGGGTCCCAAATCGCCCAAGCGTCGACAGCACCTTTTTGAAATGCAGCACGGGCATCAGCTGGGGTTAACCAAATCGGTTGAATGTCTGACCATTGCAAACCAGCTTTACGGACAGCTTGTACCAATAAATAATGTGCACTTGAGCCTTTCTGTAACGCAATACGTTTACCTTTCAACTCATTCAGTTTGGTGATTTTTGAATCTTTAGGCACTAAAATTGCCGAAGCCAACGGCTTGGCTGCTTCATAGGCAATGTAGTACAGCGGTTTATTCGCGGCTTGGGCATATACTGGTGGGGTATCGCCAGTGACACCAACATCCAGAGAACCTACAGCAAGGGCTTCTAAAATTTGAGGACCCGCAGGGAATTCATTCCAAGTGATTTTGGCATTTGGGAATTCTTTCTCATACAACTTTTGTTGTTTGGCGATTGCAAAATTAATAGAACTTTTTTGAAAGCCAATACGTAATTCTTTTACCGTTGGATCGATTGCCCACACAGAGGCTGAACCCAGCATTGCGCTACAGATCAACATCGTGGTCATGGCATGAGTCGTTGCATTGAACCATGAGGCTGTGTTTTGTTGTGCGATTTGCTGGGTCATATTAATGTCCTCTTTAACGGCGCTGTTGGCGAAATTAATTCGCTAAAACAGCTGCTTGAATGTTGATTTTATTGGGAATGAGTTTTTGTTGATAAAAAGCATCTGCGACAGCTTGCTGTTTCTTTACCACATCGTTAGAAATTGGAGTCACACCAAAACCCATACGAGAAATTGAGGTATTCAAAATATCAAGCGGTAATCCCGTCGGTTTTTCTAAGAGTTTTGCCGCATCGGTTTGATGTTGAGACACCCACTGCGTTGTCGTATTCAGTTCATTGACCACAATTTTTAAAACATCGGGATGTTGTTCGGCAAACTTACGATCAGCCAAATAGAATTGGTGGTTGTTGACCAAGTTTTGACCTGTCGCAATGACTTTGGCATTGAGTTGTTTTTCAGCAGCAGCAAAGAACGGATCCCAAATGACCCAAGCATCTACAGCACCTTTTTCAAAGGCAGCACGTGCATCAGCTGGTGGTAGGTAGACCACTTGAATATCATCAAGTTTTAAATGATTTGCTTCTAAAACTTTCAGTAAAAGATAATGTACATTTGAACCTTTATTCAAAACTACACGCTTACCTTTTAAGTCTTGGACTGATTGAATGGCTGAATCTTGCGGCACAATTAAGGCTTCAGCCAAAGGTGCAGCAGGTTGATTGGCAACATAGACCAGATTTGAGTTTGCAGCTTGGGCGAAAATAGGCGGTGCTTCCCCAGATTCACCAAAGGCCACACTACCGACATTTAAACCTTCTAGCAGTTGAGGACCAGCAGGGAATTCAACCCATTTCACATTTACCCCTTTTTCCTTTAGGGCTTTATCTAAGTCGCCACGTGCTTTGATAATGGGCAAGACCCCATATTTTTGAAAACCGATATTTAAGGTTGTGGTTTCTTGTGGTTTTGAGCATCCAGTAAGCATCATGATGGTGGCAAGGCTAGCACTAATAAGGGTGATTTTTTTCCACGAAGGTTGAAATAAGCTCGCCATGAGTCACGATGCTCCTATAAAGTCAGAAAAAGGCATGAGCATCAGCTTAAAAGGCTTTGTATTTTCAAAAAAATAAGTTTTTAGTGATTGCTAATGAAAAAAACAGATAAATAATTAACTGCTAAGCTTAGCTGTAAATGAGAAATATAAAGTGGATATTCTATAAAAATATAATGTTATAAGAATTTGAAAATTATGATGTTATTTGTATTATTCAATCACCATATATAGATTCCACTCTCAAGAATAAGAAAATATTCTGCTTGATGGAATCTATAGCGATAAGCTTAGCAGCAAATGTGATAATTGATTGAGAATAAAAAAATTCATCAATTTTAAGCAATTGATTTTTTAAAGACCATCGAATTACGTTGATAGTTATACAGCGCTTGTCGGGCTTCGGGTAAATCATCAACATTGGCCAGTTCAAATCCATGCTCTAAGAACCAGTGTGCGGTTCGCGTGGTTAATACAAACAGTTGTTGAATACCCAATTGACGTGCATTTTCTTCTAGGAAATGCAAAATTTGGCTACCACGATTAGATTTGCGATAGCTTGGGTGTACAGCTACACAAGCAATCTCGGCCGATTGCACTTCATTGTCTGTTGATGGAATCGGGTAGAGCGCAGCACAGGCGAGAATTGTTCCATCTCGTTCAATGACGGCAAACTTTTCGATTTCATTTTCTAAACGTTCGCGTGAGCGATAGACTAAAATACCTTCATCTTCCAGAGGGCGTAATAGATTAATCAAACCGCCAACATCACCAATATTTGCCATACGAACTTCTTCATAATGAGCATCGGTGATCATGGTGCCATGTCCATCACGAGTGAAGAGCTCTTTGATCAATGCACCATCATCGCTATAGGAAAGCAGATGAACGCGATTTACGCCTTTTAATGAGGCTTCTTTTGCATTGTGCAAATGCAAAGCGATTTCAAAATTTGAATCTTGGTATTTTTCAATATGCTTATCGAGTTGCTGCGGGGTAATTTCACGTCTCAATTGCCCATATTCATCCATTAAGCCTTGTTGATTACCTAAAAAAATCAATTTATCGGCTTTGATATGAATGGCCGTTTTTGTCGCAACTTCTTCCGCAAGCAAGTTAAATACTTCACCTGTGGTGGAATACCCTGTAGGGCCAAGTAACACAATATTTTGATTGCCTAAATGGCCTTGAATGGCTTCAGTATCAATCGTGCGAACTTCGCCAGTGAGTTGGAAATCGACACCATCACGAATGCCATACGGCTTTGCTGTGACAAAATTACCTGAGACCACATCAATGCGTGCGCCAAACATAGGTGAATTGGCTAGTCCCATAGACAATAAAGCTTCGATTTGTAGACGAATCGAACCAACGGCACTCATAACACAAGGCAGTGATTCACGTGTGGTGACACGACGGTTGATATGGATCGGGCTTTGAATTTTATTGTGAAGCAAGTTGGCCGTAATTTGCGGGCGAGCGCCGTGGACTAAAATGAGTCGTATGCCCAATGAATGCAGTAGCGCAATATCATGAATAATATGCTGAAAATTTTCATGTTCAACAGCTTCACCACCAAACATCAATACAAAAGTTTTACCACGATGGGCATTGATATAGGGTGCAGAGTGACGAAACCAATGCACGTATTCTTGCGTTGTGCTTTGTATTGTTTCTAAACTGTCGGTTTGCATGCCTATCTCAGTATTGATGATTGCGATACAGCGATTCTAAACAAAAATAGTGCAAGAATAATAGTCAAAATAAAAAAAGCACTCGAACGTGGGAGGACGAGTGCAAAAGGGTCATATGAGTGTTGCGATTCACATTGGATTATTGAGTTAAAAACCAAATATTTTAAGGATTACTGTTCATTGAAATTACACAAGTTAATCTTTTCATTTTGAACAATTTAATGAGGATATTTGTCTTTCCTAACTAACTCAATAATTAACCAGTTCAGATTAAATCTAATCGTAAAATATAGAGAAACTATGGAGATATAAATGAAAGTATGTAGTTTATTTATTTGCCCAATCAATTAGATTTTAATCATATTCTCAAAATATGAAAAAACCCAAGCTGAGTTGGGTTTAAAAGTTAAAATATCGACATTAACCAATCACACGAATAATACGATTATTTCGCTCATTTACCAGCACATAATCACCATTTACTTTATACCATTGCTGATATCTTCCAGGTTTAGGTAACTGGCGGTAGTTTTTATAATTGACATGATAACGCGAAGAATTGAATTGAGTCGGGAAGTATTGCCCTGAGCGCCAGCGCTGACTCGAATTTACTCGATTGTCATAATGGTTGTTGTTATTCCAACGATTGTCATGTTTATGATCCCAATGGCTTTGTTGATAGCGATTGTGATCATTTCGATGATAATCATGCGGTGCAGCCATCGCAGACGTTGCAATCAGCGCACTCATCGATAAAGCCAGTGTCGTTAAGATATTTTTCATTTGATTCACCTGAATTGAACTTTTGTCCTTTGATGTAATTAAATTACTCAATAATTTGAGATAAACGGTGAGCAAGATTTAGGTGAATTGTGAAATGTATGAAGACTTGATGAAGAGACCCATTGAGGTTTTTCTTTTCATAAATAAAAAAGCCCAAAAAAGAATTTGGGCTGTAAATATCGTAGTTTGGATATTATCGAATCACACGGATAATATGGTGGTTGCGTTCATTAACCAGTACATAACGACCATCTACTTTATACCAGCGTTCAAATTTAGCCGGTTGATGCAGGTTTTTGTATGCACGATAATCATTCACATAATAGCGATTGTCATGATAACGATCAGGTAAAATTACACCTTCTCGCCATTCAAATTTTTCATGTGATGCAACAGGGCGATGATTTTGACCATGATCCCAGTCAGCCATTGCTGAAGTAGCAACTAAGGCACTGAGTGATAGTGTGATTGCGCTTAGAACTTTTCTCATTTGAATCGACCTTTTCAGACGGATGCTTTATCCGATTATTCAAATTACACTTTAAGTTAAGATAAAAAATGGAGAAATATCATCTAATTGTCAATTTTATGGAGATTTATGGAATTTTTTAAAAACAGATTGGAATGATGAAATTTAGACAAAAAAAAGCTCAAACAAAAAGGTGTTTGAGCCTATGAAACCAAAATATTTAAAAACTACATCCCTCGGATATTCACAATATTATTATTGTCTGAGTCGACCAAGATATAGTCATTGTTGATCTTATACCATTGTTGATTACGTGAAGGCTTTGGAAGATTTTCATCTTTATAATCAACTTTGTAACTATTACCACGATAATGTTGTGGCATTACATAACCCATTTGCCATTTGTGCTGTTGCAAACGTTTTACACCACGTTCTTCACGTTCACGACGTTGTTCTTGAATGTTGTCATCATCATTACCACGATCACGATGATTGCGTCCACGATCTCCACGTTCGCTTTTGCCACGATCAAAACCATTGTCATTGTCAAAATGAGGACCTGCACTGCTGATCTGAGCCGTCAACAGCGTTGATAAAGAGATGGCGATGATCGCTAAAATCTTTTTCATAATCGTCCTCGCTTATTCAATATGTTTATTTTGACCTCACTACTCTACTGTACTGCTAAATTGCAGAGAAACTGTGAAGAAAGTTCAGTTTTTCATTTAAAATGACAGACATAATAAAAACATATTTCTGTAAAAGTGAAAAGAGTTATTGCAAAGCTTTGAGCTGTAATGCATCGCAGCAAATTTTTTTAAGCGGAATGTGTGACTAAAAAATGTAAATATTTATGAAAATAAACTTGTATGCAGGCTTAGAGAGATGACCCCACTATAAATTGAGCCTGAATGATTAATACCACTGCTGATTCATCTCCTTTAAATAATTGATTGCTTTGATCATCTCTTTAGCTTGATGAGCATCATCTAAGGCCTGAATAAACTGATTTGGAAGCTGTAATTGTTCGATAGAACGAATCATCTCTACTTTATGTTTTAAATCTTTCATAAAAAAACGCCTCAAATTGATCTGCTTAACTTGAGTAACACTATAGAGGAAGCATTATGATTTAAGAAACTGAATAAAGTTATAGTTTTTATTGGGTAAAGCGATTTTGATGTGGGCTTTTATTAAATTTTTATTTTGACTCTGTGATCAATATTTTAAATGACAGTATCTCTTATGATTTTCTCCACGCTTCGAAAAGCGCGGAGAAACAGACCCTAATCTTGTGCGTCGATACTCTCACCATTCAACGCAAGGCTATCATCTCCCATGAGGTAGAGATAAGCAGGCATGATGGCTTCAGGTGATGGTAAAACCTTTGGATCTTCATCAGGATAAGCTTTGGCACGCATAGCGGTACGGGTCCCACCTGGGTTGATACAATTATATCGAATATTTGGATAAGTATTTTCTTTGGCAAATATTTTACTGACCGCTTCAATCGCAATCTTTGAAACCGAGTAAGCGCCCCATTGCGCACGTGCTTCACGTCCTACACCAGAGCTGGCAAAAACGACTGATGCATTTTCTGATTTTTCCAGTAAAGGTAGTAATTCTTGGGTGAGCACAAAGGGTGCACGTAAATTCACCGCCATCACATCATCCCAAACCTCTTCTGGATAATGTGCCAACTCAACACGCTCTCCTAAGATTCCGGCATTATGCAAAATACCATCTAAGCGGCCAAATTGTTGCTCTAGAGTATCGACAAGCAGTTCATAGTCACGTGAAGAGGCAGTAGAAAGCTGCAAAGGAAGAATGGCAGGTTGCGGGGCACCAAGTGATTCAATTTCATCATAAATGACTTCAAGTTTATTGAGCGTGCGACCATGTAACACGACTGTTGCGCCGTGTAAGGCGTAGCTGAGCGCAGCTGCACGTCCAATACCGTCTCCCGCACCCGTAATAAGGATAATTTTATCCTTCAATAAATCTGGGCGAGGTTGATATTCTGAATACTTCATGGGAGACCTCCTATAGTTGTTATGATGTCATTTAGGCTTTGGACGCAATGTCGTTACCCAATCAAACAATGTTTCTCATCATTTAGAATGATTAAATTTTATATGTCTTACTTTGCACTGTTGGAAAAGAACTGCTTCTCGTAAAGCGAGCCGAAGTGCCAACAGAGCTATCTTCTATATAAAAACATTGAAACATCATATTCAAGATGTTTCAGTGTTATTTATCATGTTGTTGGGTAAATTGAATGATTTTCTTGAACTTTAACTATTCACAAGTTTTCGAATAACTTGATGTAATTCATCGACATTCTCTACGATACAGTCGGCTTGCCAAGCATTTAAATCATCTTTGTACTGTAATGGTAAATAACCATATGCTGCGAGGATTGTATACATTTGCGCATTACGTCCTGCATCAATATCGCGCGGATGATCACCCACATAAATACATTGTTCAGGTGCAATCTCAATTTGCTTTGCCGCCAGATACATTGGCTCAGGATCTGGTTTGGTCTGAGCGACATCTTCAGGACAGACCAGAACAGCGCAACGTTGTGTGAGGTTCAATGCGTTCAATAATGATTCACTTAACCAACGTGGTTTATTGGTCACAATACCCCAAGGGATCTGTTGGCTTTCTAACTCTGCCAAAAGTGGATACATACCAGCAAACAGGTCTGTGTCTACAGCAATGTCATCACCATACTGATCTAAAAAGCGTTGGCGATGTGCCAGAAAGACTGGATCATCTACTTCAAGCTCTGGATAAACCAGTTTTACCATTGCGCGTGCACCCTCAGAAACCTGAGTGCGGATCAAATCCGCATCAACCACTGCGCGTCCTTCTTCTCGACACATATTTTGAATAATACGGATAAAATCCGCAGCCGTATCAATCAGTGTTCCGTCTAAATCAAAAAGAACAGCTTGCATCAAACACCTTCATTCACAGTATAAACCATGTAATTCACATCAACATTGGGCGCAAGCCAGTAATGCTTTGTGAGTGGGTTGTAGTGTAAGCCAGTCATATCTTTAAGTTTTAAACCTGAGTTACGAATGTCATCTGCAAGTTCAGACGGTTTAATAAATTTATGATAATCATGGGTGCCTTTTTTCAATAAACGTAATACATATTCCGCACCAATAATTGCGAATAAATAAGACTTAGGATTACGGTTAATTGTTGAGAAAAACACATGACCATTTGGTTTAACTAACTTTTGACACGCTTGGATGATGGATGCTGGGTCAGGAACATGTTCTAGCATTTCCATACATGTAACAATATCGTATTGTCCTGCTTGTTCTTCTGCGAGTTGTTCCACAGGAACCTGGCGATATTCAATATTTTGAACATTTTCTTGTTCAGCGTGTAAGCGAGCCACATTCAATGGCGCTGCCCCCATATCGATACCTAAAACATCGGCACCACGACGCGCCATACTTTCAGCCAAAATCCCGCCGCCACAGCCCACATCAAGAATCTTTTTGCCTGTAAGACCATTGGCATGTTCATCAACCCAGTTTAAACGCAGTGGATTGATTTGATGTAAAGGTCTGAACTCAGAGTGTTGATCCCACCATAAAGCAGCAAGTGCTTCAAATTTAGCAATTTCCTGTGGATCAACATTAAGTTGCGACATGCCGGGCACCTCTAAGTAAATTGTTTTAATCAAAAATTAAGTTCAGTTATGCTAGTGTTTGTTAACACTTCGTCTATTTATGAAATATCAACAGACCCTAGTGTAACCATAAATCCAGAAAAAGCGATGAATCGTGTAAAAAACTTCACAGAAGGAAAACGATTTTCCCATATTTGTTTTATAGTGAATGCATAAGCTATACGAGATGACTACGAGGACAATAAAGTCAATGAAAAAATTTATTTTAGGTGGCATGACTGCCATGGTGATGGCGTTTTCTGTAAATGCCATGGCTGCCGATTTTGTTGCAGGTAAAGATTATACCGTGGTGCAAAACCCAGGAAAAGTTTCAGTTCCTGGTAAAATTGAAGTACGTGAGTTTTTTTGGTATGGATGCCCTCACTGCTTTACATTAGAACCGCATATGCAAGCGTGGTTAAAGAAGATCCCTAAAGATGTTAACTTTATCCGTACACCTGCAGCAATGAATCCATTATGGGAACAAGGTGCTCGTGCATATTATGTGAGTGAAGCATTGGGTGTACGTAAACGTACGCATTTGCCTTTATTCCATACCAATCATGCAGGTAATCAGCAAGTTCTACAAAAAGATGCTTTTGCTAAATTCTTTACTCAGTACGGTGTGCCTGAGGCGAAATTTAACAGTATGTATAGTTCTTTTGCGATCACTGCAAAAATTGCTGAATCAAATCAATTGGCACAACAGTACCAGCTTTCAGGGGTGCCTGCTGTTGTGGTAAATGGTAAATATGTGGTTCAAGGTGAAGATGGTAAAGTGACGCAAGTTGTTGACTATCTGATCAATAAAGAACGTAAAGCCAAATAAGCTTTGCTGTTTTTAAAACCCGCAATTGAATTGCGGGTTTTTTTATTGTTAGTGATAAGGGGGGAGATAAATTAAGCTTTATCTCGGTCCCAATTTTCGATGCCTTTAAAAATTAAGCGGATTTGCGTCACCGATTGTTTTTTAAGCACCATTTTTTGTAACTCAAGTTCTATGCCAGAGTATTGGCGAGATAAGTTGATCCATGACATTGCCCAAGTAAAAGATAAATTAATCAAAATATTGGTGATCACTTTTAAATCATTTTCATCATGAAAATTTGCGATAACTTCAAACTTCTTTAACGCGTTGGCAAGGTCATCGTTTAGGAAGTCAATTTCACGGGCGATGGCTTTACGCACCACCTCTGAACCACCCCAACGTTCCGCAATCATAAAAATCCATTGTTGCGAACTGCTGTCTACAGCCTCAAAAAACAGCGCCATGCTGGTTTTGGTTTTCGCTTCAGGATGCGCTAGGCCTTTGCCTAATTGATGTAGGACATTCTTTAAATAAAGCGCAACTTGATCCACCAGCTCTTTGCCCAACTCATCCATATCTTGGAAATGGCGATAAAACGCTGTCGGAACCAAACCAACTTCACGGGCAACTTCTCGCAAACTGATACTCGAAAATGAACGACCCGATGTGCTTAAGGTTAAAGCAGCATCAAGTAAAGCCTGACGGCTTTGTTGTTTTCGTTCATCGCGTATCGACATTCTGGTATCCAAAGATTTTTGTTGTGATGAGTCTATCAAAAATAAAAACAAATTAAACGACGAATGTCAGTGTACAGGTGTTGACTGAATTTAAAAAATGATTATAGTGTACATATGTTCACTAAAAGAACGTTTGTTCACTCAATAAATAGCAAGCACAAAGAGGAACGTCACATGAGTAGCTATATGCAGTATCAGCCAGAATGGGTTCGTGAGGATTTTGTCGATTTTATCGCTGAAAAAATCAATCCTGTTTGGGCTTGGAAAAAGGTAAAAGCCACGATTATTAAAACTCGTGCATTAAGCCCTGATTTTTATCAAATTCAATTACGTCCAAATCGTAATTTTAAGCATCAGCAGTTTAAAGCGGGACAATCTGTTCTTGTAACTGTTGAAATTGCGGGTGTGCGTCAACAACGTAGTTATTCTGTGGTTAAATTTTTGAATAATGGCGATATGATCATTGCTGTAAAACAGCAGGGTAAAGTCTCCAATGCACTGAGCCAGATGGCTTTTGGTCGCATTGTTGAACTGTCACAAGCTCAGGGTGATTTTGTTTTAGCTCAAGACGCGTCACCATTGTTATTGATTGCGTCAGGCAGTGGAATTACCGCAATCCATTCTTTATTGCTTGAAGCACTTAAAGATTCAAATCGTCCAATTGATTTAATTTATTTTAGTCGTGATGAGGCTTTTCATACAGATCTAGAACAGCTTTATCAGCAACATGCGTTGTTGAATTATCACTATATTCACACCGCTCAGCAAAAGCAGCATTTAACTGTCGAGTTATTGGAAAGTTTGGTTCCTGATTTCAAGCAGCGTCAAAGCTATGCGTGTGGTGCAAGTGCAATGATGCAAAGCATCAATCAAATTTTTCAAGATTTGAATATCGCAGATCGTTTGAAACAAGAGTATTTCCAGATTGCGGTAGATGAAAGCCTAGAAGCACAACCGATTGTTTTTTTACGCTCACAACAAGAGTTTGCTGCGAAATCAAACCTACTTGAAAGTGCTGAACAAGCGGGATTAAAGCCAACTCATGGTTGTCGTATGGGGATTTGTAATACCTGTACCTGTACCAAAGTGAGTGGTTCGACCAAAAATATGCTGACAGGTGAAATTGACCATGCTTCCAATACACAGATCAAATTGTGTATCAGCCAAGCGATAAGCCCAGTGGTTATTAATCTGTAAATTAAAACAATCATTTCAATAAATTTAAACAACTTCTCGGTCTGTTGAACCTAGGCGTAGGAAGTTGTACCCAAAATTCAGCTAAGGCTTCTAAAAATGAAGCGCTGAGGAGCAAGACAATGAATATGTCAGTTACTTTTCCAAACAGTAAGTCGAAACATTTAAACCCAGAACAAACCGCAGAATTTGGTCGCCGTGTTGATGAAATCCGTCGTGAAATCATGGACAGTTTAGGTGAACAAGACGCCAAGTATATTTATAAAATCCGTAATTTTGTTCGTTATAGTGAAATTGCTTCACGTGCTATGTTGATGTTTGGTGGATGGATTCCACCTGTTTGGGTGGTGGGCACGGGATTGTTGGGGATTTCCAAAATCGTGGAAAATATGGAGCTGGGTCATAATGTTATGCATGGTCAATTCGATTGGTTAAATGACCCAAGTTTGAATGGTGCAAACTACGACTGGGATACCATGGCAACAGGTGATGATTGGAAATATACACATAATTATGTGCATCACACCTATACCAATATTGTGGGTAAGGATCATGATGTGGGTTATGGTTTACTCCGCGTTAGTGAATCACAAAAATGGGAACCGCGCTTTTTGTTTAACATCCCTTTAGCGATTCAATTGATGGTGTTTTTTGAATGGTATGTTGGCTTACAAAATCTACATTTGGAAGATGCACTGATCTATAAAACAAAAACCTGGAAGCAGGTCTGGGCAGATGCGGCAAAATTTCGTAAAAAAGCTCGCCGTCAAATTTTAAAAGATTATGTGTTTTTTCCTGTGATTGCAGGTCCCAATGCTTTGCCAGTGTTAGCTGGGAATGCCATTGCCAATGTGATCCGCAGTTTGTGGTCTTCAGCGGTAATCTTTAATGGTCATTTCACTGAAGATGCAGAGACTTTTGAAGCAGATAATGTGGAAAATGAAACCCGTGCTGAATGGTATTTACGTCAGATTCGTGGTTCTAGTAATTTTACTGGAACAGACTGGTTGCATATTTTGAGTGGGAATTTAAGTCATCAGATTGAACATCATTTGTTCCCTGATATGCCTGCCAATCGTTATTCAGAAGCTGCCCCAAAAATTAGAGCTTTATGTGCAGAATATGGCATCAACTATAATGAAGCAGATTTCTTGAAACAGTTTGGCAGTGTATGGGTACGTTTAGCCAAATGCTCTTTGCCAAATAGTTTAACAACCACCATTACTCAGTCTTTACAAAAGTTGAAGGGTATTTTTGCTTAAACAAAGTTTTTGCGATGTGTAAGCATTGGTGTTGCTAAGGTACTTATTTTGCTTCATTCAACTGGTGCAATAGCTGTTTAAAATAGATCATCAATTGTTGTTAGAAGAACCTTATTGAGTTAGATAAGGTTCTTCTATTGCTTTTAAAGTGATGTTTAAATTCAGTGATTTTTAATTTTTTGTATAAGCTAAGTTATGTAAGTTTGAGAATATTTTTAAGGTATTTAATAAACATATTTCCTTATACGAAATTTAAGCATCAACAAGTCATTGTCTTTCAAACATCGTTTTATTATACCTTTTCTTTTGCAGAGTTATGCTTAAAATCTATTAGGAAACAATAGGTTTAAGTCGTAATTGCTCGACCCACACATTAGGAACACCATTAAAGTAGTCTCGTAATCTATCCTCTACATGTTCAGGGTCCCATACTGCTGCACGTTCGAAATCTTTCACCTCTTCATATGTTGCGGGGAATTCAAAGCAATCTTTATCTTTTTCAAAATACACGGAAATACTTTTATCAAAGGGATCTTGCTTAAAAAAATAAACTTGCTCCTTTAATTCATCACTAACAGCGTAATTATCAATGAAATTCCATTTTTTTGACTTAAATGCATACTTCATTACACAAACTTTAAATAAGATTTTTTGAGAAACAATACGGTTTAGATCTTGTTCTAAGTTTTTTGTTTTTAGTTCATAGAATCCCATCAGTATCGAGTTTAAAACTACACCATAGCCATACAAAGAATCATCTAATTCAATTCCAAATACATCACCTTCTTTTATACGTCTACGCCTTTTTTGATTTACCATCAATATATAGTTCCAAATAGCTAAATAATTTTTGAATGTATTAAATTTATCATCGTTTATTACTTGGTCCAAAAGTAAAGTTCTTTTAGTCGTCGATTTATATTCGAATGATCCCAAAGTTGATAGTTAAATCACCCAATTTCAAAAACCACCATCTTGTAACAAAACCATCTCTCTTGGATCTGTTATAATAAGTCGCAATATTTTTTGAATCCCATAAGGACAAGCTATGCGTATCGACCAACGTGCATTAGATCAATTACGTGAAGTTAAAATTACCCGTAACTACACCCGTTATGCGGAAGGTTCAGTATTGGTTGAATTTGGTCATACAAAAGTGCTGTGTACTGCAAGTATTGACAATTCAGTGCCACGTTTCCTAAAAGGTCAGGGCCAAGGCTGGGTGACTGCGGAATACGGTATGTTGCCACGTTCTACCCATACACGTAGCGACCGTGAAGCTGCTCGCGGTAAGCAATCTGGTCGTACTCAAGAAATTCAACGTTTGATTGGTCGTAGCTTACGTGCAATGGTGGATTTGAAAAAATTGGGTGAAAACACCATTACCATCGACTGCGATGTGATTCAGGCAGATGGTGGTACACGTACTGCTGCAATTACGGGTGCTGCGGTTGCATTAATTGATGCTATGAATGTACTTCTTGAGAAAAAGAAAATTAAGCATGATCCATTAAAAGGGCTTGTTGCTGCGATTTCTGTCGGCATGTATCAAGATGAAGTATTGCTTGATCTTTGCTATGAAGAAGATTCTAACTGTCAAACTGACTTGAATGTGGTGATGACTCAAGCAGGTGAGTTTATTGAAATTCAAGGGACTGCAGAAGAAAAACCATTTACACGCGCTCAATCCAATGCAATGCTTGAAATGGCTGAAAAAGGTATTCAGGAATTGGTAAAAAAACAACAAGAAGCGCTTGGTTGGTAATTCGAAAATATTGATATATTTTTATAAACAAAACGCATCTTCGGATGCGTTTTTTATTGCATAAAATGATTTTAACCTAATTCGGTTATTTATAAATTAAAACAAATATTTGATATTCATAATTTTTTAAAAAGTATTCATCAAACTGCCATAAAAACTTCACTCTAGCGTCATAGCAGTTGTATTGACTATCCCTACCTTTATTTCATGGATAGGACAATGCAAAATTTTTTGCTGATTTTAGTGACCAGTCTGAGTGTCTTACTCAGTGCTTGTAATGATGATAATGAAAGCTCAACGACGAATCCACAGCCACCCGCTGCGTGTAAAGTACATTGCGCACCATAATAAAAAATAAGGAAATAGAGATGAACCGTCGTGATTTTTTAGTCAATTCAACAAAAACAATATTTGGTACAGCCGCTTTAGCCAGCTTTCCAGCCAGCATCCAAAAAGCTTTAGCCATTGACGCCAAAGTCGAAACAGGCACGATTAAAGATGTAAAACATGTCATCATTTTGACGCAAGAAAATCGCTCGTTTGATAATTATTTTGGAACGTTAAAAGGAGTTCGTGGATTTGGTGATCGTTTTACCATTCCGCTATCCGACAACCGTAAGATTTGGGAACAATACGATAAAGATAAGAATAAAATCTTTCCCTATCATTTAGACAGTACTCGCGGTAATGCACAACGTGTTAGTGGTACGCCACACTCATGGACAGATGGACAATTTGCTTGGAACCATGGCCGTATGGGCAATTGGGTACAGTATAAACAACCCCAATCTATGGGATATTACAAACAAAAAGAAGTTGAATTTCAGTTCTCACTTGCCAACGCCTTTACCCTGTGTGATGCATATCATTGTGCAATGCATACTGGAACCAATTCGAATCGTATGTTCTTATGGACAGGTTCAAATGGTCCGAAAGCTGCGGGTGTTGCCAGTGTCGTCAATGACTTGGACAGTATTGGTGCATCAAGCACAGGCTATGATTGGACAACCTATCCTGAGCGCCTACAACAAGCGGGTGTGACGTGGAAAGTTTATCAAAATATGCCCGATAACTTTACCGACAATCCTTTGGCTGGCTTTAAACAATATCGCCGTGCCAATGAATTATCAGGTAAACCTGTAAACAATGACAGCACGTGTCCTGCTTATGATCCTGCCATTGATGCAATACAACCGTTGTATAAAGGGATTGCCAATACGATGCCTGATGGCGGATTTCTCGCTTCATTTAAAGATGATATTGCCAAAGGTCAATTACCTCAAGTCAGCTGGATGGTTGCACCTGCAGCCTATAGTGAGCATCCAGGACCATCAAGCCCTGTACAAGGTGCTTGGTACATTCAGGAAGTTTTAAATGCTTTAACGGAAAACCCTGCGATTTGGAGTCAAACGGTTTTATTGGTCAACTTTGATGAAAATGATGGCTTTTTTGACCACGTTCCATCACCAAGCGCACCTTCAAAAGATGCTTCAGGTGTGATGCAAGGTAAAACCACCTTGAGTGATGAACAAATCTCATATGAATACGCTACGCATCCTAAAGCTTCAGCAGGGCAACCTAACTTTACTGATCCAAAAGTCAGCAATGGTGTGGGAGTCTATGGTCCAGGAATACGCGTACCCATGTATGTGATTTCTCCGTGGAGTCGTGGTGGTTGGGTAAATTCACAGGTTTTTGATCATTCGTCTGTTATTCGTTTCTTAGAGCAACGTTTTGGCGTGCAAGAACCGAATATTAGTCCATATCGCCGTGCTGTATGTGGTGATTTAACCACAGCTTTTGACTTTAAAAATCCAAATACCACAGCTATTTCGGACTTGATGGGTAAAAAAACCAAGAATGATGCAGATGCGATTCGTAATGCGCAAGCGCTATTGCCGCCGGTTTCCCGTCCTTTAAGTCAGGTCTATCCTGTTCAAGATTTAGGAACACGATTGTCTCGGGCATTACCTTATATTTTACATAGTAGTGCGAAAGTTGATGTGGCAACAAAAATGGTGAAGTTAATGTTCTCTAATACCGGAACACACGCCGCAGTTTTCCATGTTTATGACAAATTGAATTTAGATGCGATTCCTCGTCGTTATATGGTTGAAGCAGGTAAGCAATTGGATGATGTATGGAAAGCTTCAAATGGACTATATGATTTATGGGTGTTGGGTCCAAATGGCTTCCATCGTGGCTTTGCAGGTGATTTAGCCAAGTCTGCACAAATAGAGGCATTGCCAGAAGTGCGTGTATGTGTTGAAGAATGTGATCCTAAACTCTATTTAAAAGTTCGTAATGACGGTGCGAAAACAGCAAAATTGACAGTGAAAGCCAATGCTTATCTACCCAATAAGACATGGAATATCGAAACGGCTTCTACAGAAAAGGAGTTGAATTGGAATATGTCTGATTTCGGTGGTTGGTATGATTTTACTGTAACAATAGAGGGTGATAGCACCTTTAAACGCCGTTTTGCTGGGCGTATTGAAACGGGTAAAGATTCATTTTCTGACCCTTATATGGGATTTATAGAATCTTAATTTTAAATAGCTGAATTTTTATAATTTAAATAAGGTGCGAATTGCACCTTATTTTTAGTTGATAGAAGGCCACATAATTTGCGCAAACTTACATGATTAAGATTCCAATCATCTATTTACGTCAATAGATACATAAATCAGCTGAAATCCCTTGTTTCGTATACAGACTCTACAAATCTTTTCATCAACCGATATTTAGAATATTTCAAACTTTAGCAAATGGCAGGCTTATGAAAATACTCATTGTTCTATTCGCAGTGATTACCTTTGTATTGATGGCTGGAGATCCACGCCGTGAAGATTTCGAAAGCAAAGAATTTGACGCAAAAAATAATGAACCGCAACAACATGCTGAACAGCAGCATGATCAAGAAGACTCTTGAGAACCTTCTTGATCATTTGGATAGGACTAGCTTTCAGCTTTTGATTTTAACATCTGATAAGTGAAATTCTTACCATTTAGCACATCCATATTCATGTCTTTATACTGTTGTAGAATCTCTGTTTGATCAAATTCACAAGATTTTTGCGTTTGCGTCCCTGTTTGATGAACAGTGCTATAACAAGAACCCACCTTATTTACAAAAGCATAGTAAGGTGAAAGGGGAATATGCGCAGCTTCTAATACTTTGGGTGCTAAGAAATGTGCCGCCACAAAAGGCCCTTTAAATTGCTTTTGATCAATCGGGAAATTTGCCCAAACTGCAAGTGGTGTTTCAAAGAAGCGAACATCTTTTTTCTCAGCTTTTTCTTGCGCTGATTTAAAGAAGCCATACTCATCGTAAACGCTTTGTAAGTTGGGTAAATGGTCACCAAAGAAAATCACAATTGTTGGGCGATCAAGCTGTTTGACATGCTCAATCAGGGTTTTAAATTTATCGTCAGCACGTTGCATACCCGTTAAATAAGTATTCAGCGCACGTTTACTGTTTTCACTCACACCATCTTTGGTGATTTTAAAATGATCTTTACCAAATCGATCATCACTGTACATTGGATGATTTTCAACACTGATCGCATAGATAAATTGAGGTTTATCCGTATTTTTAAGCTGATTTTCAATGCTGTTATAAATTAAATCATCAGTAGCCCAACCCGCAGCATTAATATATTTAGCACGGTCAGCCATGTTGATCATATTTTCAATTGAAGTAAAACGGTTAAAACCTAGATTTTGATAAACTGCGCTGCGGTTATAAAAGTATTTACCATTATTATGCATTGCTGTTGTTTCATAACCCAATGTATTTAAATACATCGGTAATGAATAAGTTGGACGTTTTAATTTTGAGACATAAGCCAGTTCATTATGATTTAAATAGGTATTTAGACTGGTTAATACTTCAAACTCAACGTTAGCAGTTCCTCCACCAAAGCTTGGAGACAATAAGCTAGAGACCTGATTTTTACTAATCGTTGGGGTGATGTTAGGTGGAATGCTTTTGTCTAATTTTCTGGCATCCCAATGCGACTCGCTCATCACAAAAACGATATTTGGCAATTGTTTTTGTTGTGACGGATCATCTGATGCTAGATTCGATGTAGGTTCTTCATCATGTTCAACCGCCATCGGTTGATAAAAAGCGGCAACTTTTTCTTCAGGGATGACTTGTGTTTGGAAAATTTTATTATTTAAGCCATCAACCGTTTTGGAAAAAAAGAAGGTCGAAAAACCTAAATATTTAATGGTTAAATGATCACCGATCCAATCACCACGGGTATTGGGTAGATATTTTGCATATTGGCAAATTGAATTTTTTGCTGCATTGGCACAAGCTTCACTAAAATTATTTTTAAAATTCGCAGTGATAAAGAAACCAAGGATGGCAAAAGATAAAATGCTGTTTGTCAGGAGAAGAGGCTTCGTCCCTAATTTCTCTTTTTTATAGAGAAATACAAATAGTCCAATAAACACCGCAATTGCTGCAAAGACTGCAATTTTGAGCATGATTGGAGAGGCGACAAAGGTTTCTTTAAATAATAAAAAATCACTAGGAACCAAACTTGCAGAAAGATATTGCTCTTTCTTGATATTGATAAAGCTCAGTAAAAAAATAATAAATTGACTGAGTAAAATGGTCGCAAAGGTTTTTCTTAAAATTAAATAAAATAAACTAATAAAGGCGTAGTTTAAGAGAATTGAAAAGCCATATTTATACAGACGTGGTTTTAGATAGATGTCACGTAATTGAAAGAAACGCGTGATATCTTCTTGGTATAAGAAAAAAGCAAATACAGATAAAAAAGCGACAAGTAAAAACAAAACTTGTTGTTTCAAAGTCTTCATTGGCCTAATTACAGGAATGTATTGGAAGCCAAAGATTATAGGCTTATTCAGACGGCTTTTCTATGTAAAAGCTGCTTGTTTTGTAAGCAAAATTAAAACATATCAATAAAAAATAGCAAACTAAAGCATCAAAGCTGCCCAAAGAATGTAGATATCCTTTGGGCAATTTTTTTACTGGCTTACACGTTGTATCGCTTCATCATAAGTCGCGCTTGGTTTGTATTGATTGGCCAATTGGTAATGTTGCTTAGCTTGGGCATAATCTTGATTATTTTCATAGATTTTACCCATATTATAGTGAGAGTAAGCTTTGGTATTGTTATTGGTCGCCAAAGCAATGGCTTTTTGATTTGCCCACAAAGCTTCTGAGGAACGATTGAGCTTTTGATAAGCAACAGCAAGATTACTATAGGTCTGGCCAACATTTGGATTGTAGTCGATAGACTGTTGATAGAGCATTGCAGCTTGTTCAATCTGGTTGTTTTGATAGGCTTTATCCGCACTTAAATTAAGTGTCTTGGCTCGTTTTTGCGCATCTGCTGAGACAGGAACGATATTTACCCGAGTTGTTTGATTTTGATAATTTGATACTGTTGAACCCACTTGGCTTGCGTTAACCGTGGTTCCTGAAATACGATTGATATCTTGAATTTCACCTTCAGGACTAATGCGGAATACAGTCCATAAATTACCCGCTTGACCAGTTGGAATATAATAAGAACGAATCAGTGATTCACCTGCATACACCATGACTTTGGCTTGACTATTGGATAAATTGGTCGTAGTTGGTTGAGTCCGATCAGAAAAGTCATGTACTGAATACACATAATATTGACCTTCTAAACGTTTATCAATCGTGACGGTTTCAGGGCCATAAGAGTCAGTGTCATCCACATCCAGATTTGCAGCCAAACCTTGTTTACTGTCCCAATATACATGCTGATTTTTATAACTTAAGTGTGAATCGAGATCTAAAGGGTTTTGCCCCCAATTCAGTACAATTCGCATACTGTTGAGATCTTTGAGTACAGGACTTAAGGCGTAGGTCATGCCATCACATGGACATTTTGCAACCAGTGTTGAATAACCTGATTTTTTGATAATCAGTAAATTATCTGAACTGTCTATAGTATTACTATTGACTGAGGCTCGGCCGCTTGTATTGGTAGAACTTGAGGCAGAGCGCTCACCATTTTTTTGCAAAATCACTTCCGCATTGGCAATATTTTGATCTTTGACTGTTGCACTTAACACATGCACATCGACTGTGTCTGCATGGCTCAGGATCGGAATAGAGAATGCGAATAGTGATGAATATAAAATATGTTTTTTCATTGTTTATCTCTTTTGTTGGTGCACGTAATTTGATTGTTATTTAGAAGATCTTTTGCATAAAATTAGCTGATTATTTATTGACTCATCGTTATATTTTGTAATAAAAAAAGCAGTATATAGATACTGCTTTATGGCTCATATGATTGAGTGATTAGGCATTAAAACGCATAGATAAATCAATGGCTTTAACATCTTTGGTCAATACACCCATCGAAATATAGTCAACACCCGTTTGTGCAACTTGACTTAAATTCTCAAGGGTTATATTTCCAGAAGCTTCTAATTTACAGCGTCCTGCTACATGTTTAACCGCATCAATCATTTGTTGTTGGCTAAAATTATCTAGCATGACGATATCTGCTTTGGCTTCAAGTGCTTGATTCAGTTCATCCCATGTTTCAACTTCGACTTCAACAGGCTTACCTGGTGCGATTTGATGCGCTTTCGCAATTGCTTGAGCAATACCACCTGCAGCCATGATGTGATTTTCTTTAATTAAAAACGCATCGAATAAACCTAGGCGATGGTTTTGCCCGCCACCTACAGCAACTGCGTATTTTTGTGCAATCCGTAAACCCGGCAAAGTTTTGCGTGTATCTAATAATTTGGTTGCTGTACCTTCTAGATATTTTACATATTCAGCCGTTTTGGTTGCGACTGCCGACAGGGTTTGCACAAAGTTTAATGCCGGACGCTCAACAGTCAGCAAGCTACGCGCAGAACCTGCCAATTTATAAATGGTTTCATTGGCTTTAACCCAGTCACCATCATTTTTAAGCCAAGTAATCTGTACGCTTGGATCATACGCTTTGATCAGTGCATCGACCCAAGGTTGTCCCGCCAAGACCATATCTTCACGCGAAATGATCGTGGCTGTCGCTTGCTCATCTTCTGGTGTGAGTAGGGCAGTAATATCAGCATCGCCAATATCTTCTTGGAGTGCTTGTTGAATATTAATTTGAATAGATTGTTCAAGCAAAGATTCAGGTATGCTCATGGATATCCCTATTTTAGTCACCCTTAAAAACTGAGCGATATATTAGCACTGTCATTGCAAGTTTGAAGAAGTTTTTATTTTATACAGATAAGAGTACACTAAAATATTGAAAATCAGCTTTATTGAAAATAGAAAAATTCTGTAGGAATAAGATATGCAATCTGCACCACAGTTTCAGGTCGTGAATGGTCAATTGATTGGCGCAAGACAAGTCCCATCACCCAACTATAATCAACGTCCTGAAAATACAGAGATTCAGCTGATTGTGATTCACAATATTAGTTTGCCACCTTCACAGTTCGGTGGAGGCTATATTGAACAGTTTTTTCAAAATCAACTGGATTGGTCAGTCCATCCTTATTTTCAAACCATCGAGGGTATGCAGGTTTCTGCACATTTATTGATTTTAAGAACTGGTGAAATTATCCAGTTTGTTAATTTTAATGATCGGGCTTGGCATGCCGGACGTTCAGCTTATCTGGGTAAGGTTGAGTGTAATGACTATTCAATTGGTATTGAGCTTGAAGGAAGTGATGATCGCGATTTTGAAGCGATCCAATATCAACAACTGGTTGATGTGGTTGCCGCTTTGCAACGCGCTTATCCAAAAACCAATTATCATTTAACAGGACATTCTGATATTGCATCAGGACGAAAAACTGATCCTGGACCACATTTTCAATGGCAGCAGTTTAGAGAAAGTTTGAATCAGAAAAAATTAAGATAGAACAAGTGAAGTAAATAAGCGTCTGTTTATGATTTAACAACGCAATTTTAAGAATATTTAATTACAATAGCGACTTTATTTTAACTAGGTGAATACGATGGCGCTGTGGCGATCCACCTTTATTGTCAGTGCAATGACCATGTTGTCACGAGTCTTGGGCTTAGTCAGAGATATGGTTTTGCTCAATGTGTTTGGGGCAGGTAAGGATTTTGACACCTTTGTGGTTGCTTTTCGTATTCCTAATTTTTTCAGGCGTTTATTTGCAGAAGGGGCTTTTTCGCAAGCCTTTATTCCAGTACTCACCGAATATAAAACTACAAAACTACATGCAGAAGTACAGATTCTCATTAGTCGTGTGTTTGGCTGTTTGTTAATGGTGATGTCACTGTTAACTTTGATCAGTATGATCATTGCGCCTGTGATCTTATATGTCTATGCACCCGGTTTTCATAATGATCCCGCAAAATTTGATCTGGCTGTAGATATGTTTCGTTTAACGATTCCATATCTGATGTTTATGTCATTGACTGCATTTGCCAGCAGTATTTTGAATAGTTATGGATCTTTTGCCTCTCCAGCGTTTTCACCTGTATTACTCAACGTGGCAATGATTGCTGGTGCTTGGTGGTTAGCCCCGCATATGGCTCAACCGATCATGGCTTTAGGATGGGCTGTGGTTGCAGCAGGGGTTTTACAACTTGCGATTCAAATACCTGAATTATGGAATAAAAAATTACTGATTCCACCTAAAGTTGATTTTAAACATGAGGGTGTAGATCGAATTTTAAAACTGATGTTGCCCGCTTTATTTGGTGTATCAGTCACTCAGATTAACTTATTACTAAATACAATTTGGGCGTCATTCATGCAAGATGGTTCGGTGTCATGGTTATATAGTGCCGAACGGATGACCGAGTTACCACTTGGATTGATTGGTGTTGCGATTGGTACCGTGATTCTTCCGTCTCTTTCTGTGAGTAAAGCAGAACAAGATCAGGCCAAGTTTCGTAGAATGTTGGATTGGGCTGCACGCGTGATTGTCTTGGTGGGTGTGCCAGCCAGTATCGCTTTGTTCATGTTATCTACGCCGATCATTCAAGCGCTTTTCCAGCATGGTGCTTTTGATGCACGTGATACGCAAATGACCGCTATGGCACTGCAATGTATGAGTGGCGGTGTACTGGCATTTATGTTGATTAAAGTTTTTGCACCAGGTTTTTATGCCATTCAGGACACCAAAACACCTGTACGTGTCGGCTTAATGGCGGTTGCAGCCAATGCGATTTTAAACATTATCTTTATTGGTATTTTTAAATTGATTGATTGGCAAGCCGAGCATATGGCCTTAGCCATTGCTTCTTCAGGTTCAGCCTTGGTCAATGCAGGGATGTTATATTTTTATTTACATAAGAAAAATATTTTCCGTTTTGGTGCGCATTGGAAAAAATTATTCGTTCAATTTGCCATTGCCAATATCGTAATGATTGGCGCGCTATGGTTTGCTTTAAATTGGTATGATGGTACAGCTTCTCAATGGCTTCGAATTCTTGAAGTTGTCGGGTTATGTTTAGTAGGTATTGTGGCTTATGGCATTGCTCTACTTGCAGCAGGTTTTAGACCAAGACATTTAAAGCACTAAATTAAGGCCAATCAACAGAATATAAATGAGATAGCTTTTACTTTGAGCATCATTCAATCATATATGCTGTATCTAGTGCATGGTGACAAGGATGTCATCATAGCGTGTGGGATAGAATTTAAATTCTAAATATAAAATACAGTACTGTAAGCTTTATAGATGTATGAATTTACTTCTATGAAATGCGATAAGATTTCTTATTAGAGTATAAAAAACATCGCAATTGAGCGATGCTTTTTATTTTTAAAACTATTTCGCATTGAAACTAAGGTAAAACTTTTAGAAGTTCTACATCAAAAATTAATGTGCTGTTTGGGCCAATCGCATCACCCGCACCAATCTCACCATAGGCAAGTTTCGCTGGAATAAAGAAACGATATTTCGCGCCCTCTTTCATCAGTTGCAAACCTTCAGTCCAACCTTGAATCACTTGGCTAACTTGAAATTCTACCGCTTCATTCCGTGCAAAAGAACTGTCAAATACAGTACCATCCAATAAACGACCTTCATAGTTTACAGAAACTTTAGATTTTGCAGAGGGTGATTTTCCAGTACCTTGTTGTAAAACACTATACTGCAAACCACTTGGGCGAGTAATTACACCTGTTTTTTTCGCATTTTCTACAAGAAAAGCTTCACCGTGTTTGGCATTTACATCTGCAGCTTGTTTAAACTCTAGCATTTGTTTTGCTTCAGTTTGCTGTTTATATTGTGCAAGTGCTTTTGCCATTTCTTCATCAGTTAAGCTTGCTTTCTGACCTGTAGAGCCTTCTTTGATCCCTTGAATAAAGGCATTTAAATTAATTTGTTTTAAGGTATCGGCATTGGTACGTCCCATCACATAACCATAGCTATAACCCAGTTGATCTTGTTGGGAGCTTTTATTGTTAATCGGTGCTGAGAAAGCTGCACTACTCAGCATACTAAGACTAAGCACAATAAGTGTTTTTTTCATAATTAAAATCCAAAAAAGGAGAGTAAATCTCTCCTTCTCTTAAATGTTATTTAACTTTAACAAGTTCAACATCAAAAATTAAAGTGCTGTTTGGAGGAATCGTGCCAGGAACACCTTGTTCACCATAAGCCAATTTTGCAGGGATATATAAGGTTGCTTTACCGCCTTCCTTCATGAGTTGTAAACCTTCAGTCCAACCTGGAATTACTTGGTTTAAAGGGAACTCAACGGGTTGACCACGATCATATGAGCTATCGAATACTTTACCATCTAACAACTGACCTTTGTAATGTACAGTGACCATAGAGGTAGCAGCAGGTTGTTTGCCCGTACCTTCTTTAGTGATTTTATATTGCAATCCTGAAGCCGTTGTTTTAACACCTTCTTTTTTCGCATTTGCAGCTAAGAATGAGTCATTTGATGAAGCTGTTTCTTGGGTTTGTTGTAATTGCTTTTGTTGCATTTCTTTTTGGAAGTCAACATACGCAGCTTGTAATTCTTCATCTGTATAGGCACGTTGTTTTTTAGCGTGGCCGTCGCGAATACCGCTGATAAATGTATTCACATCGACTTCAGGTGGAGTTTGGCTCGCAACTTCATAACCAAGTGCATAACTAATTTTTTCTACAGGTTTAGCATTTTTTGACATTGAATGACTGTTTACATCAGCAGGATGTTGAGATGCATAATAAACAGGTACAAGTGCAGCACCACCTAAGATTACAGCAATTGCGATGGGTAAGGCTTTACTCATAAAAATTTCCAAATTTTAATCTTTTAAGAGGCTAATTTGATCATTAGCATAATCTGCTCAAGCATATAACTTCTTCATCGTAAACGATATAGTTATCTGATGATGACAACTAAAAATATACAGTTATATTGATCAAAAAATTGGCACAAAAAAAGCCAGATTGAATCTGGCTTTTTCTTCATTATTTGATATTAATCATTTTTGGATGAGCCGTAAGCATAAGCATAATTATAGCCATAATTACCGCCTACAGTTGCTTGAACATCATTTAGAATAATACCATTTACTTTTGTTCCCGCTTGTTCAAAGCGATTGATGGCTAATTCTAGTTCTTTCATTTGTGTTTTTGCATAACGTGCAACAACAAGGTTTATACCCGCAAATTGAGAAATAATGATGCCATCTGTAACCGCTAAGATAGGTGGTGTATCAATAATGATGTGGTCATATTGTTGAGAAAGCTGTTCTAGTAACTCACGGAAACGATCTGAACTGAGCATTTCAGAAGAGTGGCTATGGTTTTTCCCACGTGGCAGAAAATCTAAGTGATTTACAGTGTCTGAATGAACAATACATTGTTCGAGGTTATTTTGACCTGTCAAATATTCAGTCAAACCAGGAGAGGTGTCATGACTAAAATATTTATGTAAATAGCCTCGGCGTATATCGGCATCAATCAATAAAACTTTCTTATTCCCTTGTGCAAAAATTGCGGCGAGGTTGGTCGAAATAAATGATTTACCAATTTCTGGAGCTGGTCCTGAAACCGCAATAATATTATTTTTAGCTGTGTTTAACGCAAAGTGAATCGTGGTACGAATACTACGTAAGCTTTCAATCGCGATATCCTCGCTATTTTTAGCAGCGAGAATAGGAATCGACTTCTTCTTTCTCAGCAATTGTACACGGCTTTCTTGAATCGGAGAGCGAGGCACAGTGGCATAGACCGGTAAATCAAGTTCATTTTCAATACGGCTAGAATCTTTAATCCCTGATGAAAGCATATGACGTAGTAATGCGATGAGAACACCAATAAATCCACCGACAAAAATTGAGAGAAGTAATACAATCAATTTTCTTGGTTTAATTGGGTTAACGGGTTCTACTGCTGTATCAATGATACGGACATTGCCAATTTCACCTGCTTTGACAATTTTTAATTGCTGGTAACTGTTTAGCAGGGCTGTGTAAAGCTCGGTATTGACTTTAACATCACGATAGAGTTGTAAATATAGACGTTGAGTTTCAGGTAAACGTTTAATCGCTTGGTTCAACTCGGTTGATTTTTTATCAATTGCAGCAAGCTGTGCATTGATTTCCGCCATCAATGGGTGATCAGATGTATATTTTGCAGAATATTCAGCTTGTTTTTGCTTTAACTCGATCCGCATTTTTTCTAATTCAATATTCTGTTTTAACATCAACTCTGATTCTTGAGTGACATCCACAGTATTATATTGTTCACGAAATTTATTAAACTTAATCTCGGATTCTTCAAGTTGCTGTTTAAGTTCTGGCAGTTGTTGATCGAGAAAGCTTAATGTTTGCTTAGACTCTAATGTTTTACGCTCAATATTTTGTTCATGATAAACGCTTAAAATATTATTAAGAACTTGAGTAATATGCTGTTGATCATTTCCACTATAATTGAGGCCAATGACCCCTGTCATTTTGCCTTTTTCAGCAACCGAATAATTTGTTTGTATAAGTTTAACGGCTGAAGGAAGGGAAAGTTTAATAATTGAAAAATCTTGCTGAAATGGATTTAGGCTATTAATTTGAATGGCCCACAGTCCTTTATTGTCTTGAGACTGGTTGAGCTGGTTGAGCGCACCTTTAAATACAACGCGATCTTTATAGGTTAAGCTGAATTGCTTTTTATCTATAAATTGTAATTTGAGTTTTTTATCATAATAGTACTCAGGGATATCTAATTTTAATATAGAAAAGTTAGATTGATTTTTTTGAAAATTGACTGCTTTAGCACTATAACTGAGTTGAGATTTTTCTCTAGACACTAATTTATGAAACAAACTATCGGCGTTGTCTTGAATTTGAATATTTAAATTTAAATTCTGAATCACTTTACCAAGCACCAGCCGCGAATTTAAAATTTCAATTTCAGCATCAGCTGGTGATTTTTGACCAAGCCCACCAGCAACATCTTTTAGTTCACCCATGAGAGCAGCTGAAGCCGCACTTTTACCATCTTCAACCTGAACCAATGCATCAGTAGAATAGACGGGTGATGTTACACGTAAATAGAGTAGAGCACAGGTTAAAGTTAAAATGACACAAAGCGCAATCACTTTCCATTGAGCAATTAAAGAGAAAAATAACTCTTTTAAGTCAATCGTATCATCATTAGTTTGTAAATTTTGGTTCATAGGTAAACAACTAATTAAAATTTATAAATGTGATTGCCAGTCATTGGCATAAAGTTGGATATTTTTACATGTTTCATCAAAAAAATCTTGATCATGTTGATATGGGTCAGGCACATTTTGACCTTGCCAGTGCCCCAAGCGAAATACTTTACCTTTGGCAAAGGGCCATTTTTGTTCAATATGTTGTGATTGGTTTTTACTCATGACAAGGATGAGATCCGCCTTTTTAATTAATTCTGCATTAATTTGTCGTGCAATATGAGTGCGCATATCAATGTTTAAAGCATCCATGCATGCAATGGCTTTATCATCTGCGGCATGACCGATCATCGCAGAAAGTCCCGCAGATTCTATACTTAAATTAGGATGGCTTTGCTTTAAAAAAAATTCGGCCATCGGGCTACGACAAATATTGCCAACACAAACCACCAATATATTTTGAATCTGCATCTTATTTACTCAATTGATCAAAGCTATATAAGGCGCTTGAGAAGGGAATAACTTGAGTCATAATACGTTGCCAGCGGGTTAAACCTGTTGCATCAATATAGACGATATCATTTTTTTGCATCGCAAATTGATTCGCTAATGCTAAATTCCCTAGGCTGCTCAAATTAAGGTGATAAATAGTAGACTGTTTAGTGCTAAGATCGGTACGCATCACATAAATACGTGCAGCACTTGCTGAATAAGGGTTAATACCTTCACTTTCACCAAGGACATCGCTTAAAGTCATACCTTGATCACGTAATGGGAGTGCTTGACTACGACTTGACTCACCCATCACATAGAGCTTTTGATCTTGTTTAGGATTTACATAGATTGTGTCATTGGGTTGGATCAATAATTGATGCAGAGACAATCCCTGTTTTTCTAACTGGACAGTATTCAGATCATAAGTTTGTCCATTTCGAATGAGTTGAATGTTGGTTGAATCACCTGTTTTGGTGTCAATCCCACCAGCTTGACCTAAAGCGGTATAAATACTGATTGGTTGGTCATTTAAAGTGTATTGTCCACTTTTCACAACTTGACCATTAACAAAATATCTTTTTCCTTCATAAGATATAACACGTACGATCACATCCGGTGTTTTTAAATATCGAGCGAATAGCTCACGCATCTGTTTATTGACTTCAGTTAAACTTTTTCCTGCAGCGCGGTATGAACCAACTAAAGGTGCTTGTATATAACCATTTTGATCAATCTGAAAACCATTTGCTAACACAGATGTATTATTGGTCATTTGAGTTACAGGAGGCGTTATTTCAGGGTATGCCCATAATTGTATTGATAGGATATCACCAGGACTTAACCGATAAGTTGTATTCTTGTGATTAAATAAAGACACAAGATCATTCTGACTGTTGTTTTGAGGCAATATTATATTTGAAATGTTATTTTGTGTTAGTTGTACAACATTGAGTTTTACTCCTTGATCAGTTTGATAAAGCCCTTCACTTGGAATATCGTATGTTTGTAGTCCAGATGTTATTGCACAGCCAGTAAATAAAAATGAAACAACAAGAAAAAGTGAGGTGCGGTGATACTTCACATTCAAAACCCTTAGTTATATATTACGTCATTAATTTAAACTCAATCGTAAGGACAGATTGTAAGCCATAATTTAGGTAATGCCTATGATTAATATGTATTAGTTCGTATATCTATTTTTTTCAATGTAAAGCTACTTAATAGTTTTTAGGTAATGACAATAAGTAAAATGTTGATAAAAATACACATAAGGGCACTATCTTAAACAAATATTAATCGCTTTTAATGTTAATTAAATCAATATCTTATAATTAAAAATCTTTAAAAGCTAAACGAAAATCAATTATTATAAAAAAGCCGTTCACGGTTAAATTTAAAATTTAATACAAATAATCCTATATTAGATTTTAGCTTGTCTCTATAATTGTGAAGGTTTTTATTTAAGTTGATGATCTTAAATTACTGTTTTTTAATGAAAATGTGTGTTTTATAATTTGTGTCAAACAGCTATAAGCTTGCTATTCGGTTTTTATAATTAGGATTGGTAAAATGTCAGTAAATCTTCAGTTGAGTTTAATTGGTCGAAAGCAGGAGCTCTTTACTAATGATATTCAGATATGGGATGAAAAATTAAAAGAAATCGTTTCATATTCTAAATTTTTAGTACTTGGTGGTGCTGGCTCAATTGGTCAAGCAGTAGTAAAAGAAATTTTTAAACGTAATCCTTTAAAGTTACATGTTGTGGATATTTCAGAAAATAACTTAACAGAAGTTGTACGAGATATCCGCAGTTCTTTTGGCTATATAGACGGGGATTTTCAAACTTTTGCTTTGGATATCGGATCAGATGAATATGATGCATTTATCCAAAATGACGGTGAATTTGACTACGTATTAAATCTTTCTGCACTTAAACATGTAAGAAGTGAAAAAGATCCTTTTACGCTTATGCGTATGATCCATGTCAATATCTTAAATACAGAAAAAACGATTCAACAATCAATTGACAAGGGTGTAAAAAAATATTTCTGTGTTTCAACAGATAAAGCTGCAAATCCTGTGAATATGATGGGCGGTTCAAAGCGTATTATGGAAATGTTCCTGATGCGACAAAGCCAATTTATTGATATTTCTACGGCTCGATTTGCAAATGTTGCTTTTTCTGACGGCTCTTTATTACATGGTTTTAATCAGCGAATACAAAAGCATCAACCTATAGCAGCACCAAATGACATTCGACGCTATTTTGTCACACCTAAAGAGTCAGGTGAATTATGCTTAATGTCATGTTTACTAGGTGAAAATAGAGATATTTTCTTTCCTAAGCTAAGCGAACATTTACATTTAATTACTTTCGCTGATATTGCTGTGAAGTATCTAAAAAATTTGGGTTATGAGCCATATCTATGTGAATCAGAAGATGAAGCTCGTGAATTAATTAAAATATTACCACAACAAAGTAAGTGGCCATGTTTATTTGCTGGAAGTAATACAACAGGTGAGAAAGATTTCGAAGAGTTTTTCACTGATAATGAAGTTTTAGATATGCAACGTTTTAATAACTTAGGTGTAATTAAAAATGTGCTGAATGTAGAACTAGATAAATTACAAGTGTTTGAACAGAAAATTAGTGCAATGCTTCAGGCGAGACAATGGAACAAAGAAGAGATTGTTGAGTTGTTTAATTATATGATGCCAAATTTTGGACACAAAGAAACAGGCCTGTATCTGGATGGGAAAATGTAATGGATATTGCTAATTTTAACCAATTTGTTCGAGATATTTATCGTACAGATAAGTTTATCCCCCTACATGAACCCCGTTTTTTAGGTAATGAAAAAAAATATGTAAATGAAACTATCGACAGTACATTTGTGTCTAGTGTAGGTGCTTTTGTTTCAGATTTTGAAGAAAAAATTCAAAAATTTACAGGTACGACAAAAGCAATTGCAATAGTAAATGGAACGGCAGCGTTGCATACTGCTCTTTTAATGGCTGGGGTTAAGCATGATGATATCGTGATTACTCAAGCACTTACATTTGTTGCAACGTGTAATGCTTTGTCATATATCGGCGCAGAGCCCTTGTTTTTGGATGTATCTTTGAAAACTTTAGGGCTTTCTCCGAAAGCAATGGATACATATTTACAAGAACATGCTTTCATAAATGATCAAGGTGTTTGTATACATAAAAGTTCAAATAAACGAATTTCTGCTGTTGTTCCTATGCATACTTTTGGACATCCTGTCGAGTTAGATGATTTAGTAAAAGTTGCTAAAAAATGGAATATCGTTTTGGTTGAAGATGCAGCAGAGAGTCTCGGTTCGTATTATAAAGGGCAACATACAGGAACATTTGGTTTAATATCTGCACTTAGTTTTAATGGTAATAAAATTATTACGACTGGAGGGGGCGGGATGGTGTTATGCCAAGATGAAGAACTTGGTGTAAAAACAAAATACATTACAACAACAGCGAAAAAACCACATCCGTATGAGTTTTATCATGATGAAAATGGTTTTAACTATCGCTTACCAAACTTAAATGCAGCATTGGGCACAGCTCAAATGGAAAGTTTGGAAAGTTTTTTATTGAAAAAAAGAGAGTTGGCTAAACGATATCAAGCATATTTCGAAAATACTGATGTGCAATTTGTTCAAGAGCCTGAATATGCAGAATCAAATTATTGGCTTAATGCGATTGTTTGTGCAGATAAAGAACAGCGTGATGATGTATTGAAAGCGAGTAATGATAGTCAGGTTATGACTCGTCCTATTTGGGCTTTGATGACAAAATTACCGATGTATAAAAATGCTTTACAAGATGAATTGAAAAACTCTAAATGGCTTGAAGAGCGTGTAGTCAATATACCAAGTTCTGTGCCTTTGGATGAATAAAATGAAAAAAATAGCCGTATTTACAGGAACTAGAGCTGAGTATGGATTGCTGTATTGGTTGATGAAGGATATCCAAGAGGACACTGATTTAGAGTTACAAATACTTGCTACAGCTATGCATTACTCTCCCGAACATGGTGAAACATGGAAGGCTATTGTCAAAGATGGTTTTAAAATCACTGAGTCTGTTGAAATGCTACTTTCCTCAGATACATCCAGTGCTGTTGTTAAATCTATGGGGGTTGGGCTGATTGGGTTTGCAGATGCATTAAAGCGTATGCAACCAGACTTGTTGATTGTGCTCGGTGATCGTTTTGAGGCACTTGCAGTGACTCAAGCAGCTTTGATTATGCAAATTCCAGTTGCTCACTTACATGGTGGTGAAATTACAGAGGGTGCGTATGATGAATCTATCCGTCATGCAATCACTAAGATGGCAACAATTCATTTTGCTGCCGCAGAACCATACCAAAAGCGTATTATTCAACTTGGTGAACATCCAGATAAAGTGTTTAATGTAGGTGCGGTAGGTTTAGATCATATACAGCGAACTCAATTTAGAAGTGTTAATGAATTGAGCGAAATATATGAGTTTGATTTTTCACAGCCTTATTTATTGATCACTTATCATCCCGAAACAAATCTAAAAGATGAAGATGTAAGCCCTTTATTCAAGGCTTTGAAAGCAAGGTCTGATATCAATTTTATATTTAGTTATCCCAATGCTGATAATGGAAATACAGAAATTGTAAAAGCGATGTTGGCATTAAAAGAAGAAATGCCAAACCGCGTTCTACTTGTTAAAAGCTTTGGTATTCAAAATTACTTGAGTGTTTTGAATTATTCTTTAGCGATGGTAGGGAATTCATCTAGTGGCTTATCCGAAGCCCCTGCTTTGCAAGTACCTACTGTTAATATTGGTAATCGTCAAAAAGGGCGTTTACGTTGTGACTCAATTTTAGATGTAGCTTTGAATGAACAAGAAATTCAGCGAGCACTGCAAAGCGCGATAGAATTTCCAAAAGATAAATTGAACCAAATTGTACCTCCTTTGGGTTTAGGAAATACATCAAAGAAAATTATTGATTTAATTAAGAACACAGATTTTAGGAAAAAGGCGCCATTTTATGATCTTTAATGAAAGTGAAGTTTATGTGATTGCAGAAATTGGAGTAAATCACAATGGGTCAGTAGAATTAGCAAAAGAGCTGATTTTAAAAGCTAAAGAGTGTGGTGCTAATGCTGTTAAATTCCAGACCTTTAAAGCTGAAGAGGTTTTATCAGATCAAGCTGATATGGCTGCATATCAAAAAACTAATACAGGTCAAGATTCTAGCCAATTAGAAATGGTTAAGAAATTAGAGTTAAGTTTTGATGATACAAAAATATTAAGAGATTTTTCTGAGAAAAATGGCATAACATTTATTTCAACACCTTTCGATAATGATAGTTTGAATTTTCTTGCTAAAGATTTAGACGTCCCCTTCTTAAAGGTATCATCTGCTGATATTTCAAATCTCCCTTTTTTATATAAAATGGCATTAACAGGTAAACCTGTCATACTTTCAACAGGTACAGCAAGCTTAGGTGATATTGAGAAAGCATTATCTGTTTTTACATATGTCAATGAATATGGAAATAAAGAGCTGCCAACAGTAGAAAAACTTAGGTTGTCATACTCTAAGCAAACAAATAGAAAAGCTTTAAAAGACAAAATTGTAATTTTACATTGTGTCACTCAATATCCAGCGACATTAGAAGCGAGTAATTTACTTTCAATTGCAACTATACATAATGCTTTTGGTTTAAATGTAGGTTATTCAGATCATACATTAAATGAATACACAGCAATAGCGGCTGTTGCTTTAGGTGCGACGGTTTTTGAAAAGCACATTACTTTAGATAAGAACATGGAAGGTCCTGATCATGCCGCTTCAATGGAGATTGAAGATTTTAAACAATATGTATCGGCACTACACAAGATAAAACTTGGATTGGGTGACGGTATTAAATTTATGCAAGAACAGGAAAAAGATAATTTCTCATTAGTTCGTAGATCACTTGTTGCAAGGAAAGAAATAAAAAAAGGTGAAGTGTTTTCAGAAACAAATGTTGTAGCAAAACGTGCTGGAAAAGTTCAATTATTACCAGAACAATTATGGGAATTGATGGGGAAAACTGCCACTAGAAATTATAAATTGAATGAGTTGATTGAGAACTAATATGAATAAATTAGCAATTTTTGGAACAAGTGGATTTTCAAAAGAAGTTTTGGATATTGCATTAGATCAAGACTACAAAGAAATCGTTTTTTTAACTCATGATGAAAATGTTACAGGTGACGTATTGGGTTTCCCAGTTCAGCATGAAAGTAATATTAGTAAATTGGCACAGAATGGTTTTGTATTCGTAATTGCTGCAGGAAGTGGTGAAATACGTGAAAAAATATATAAAAAATATCCAGATTTAACATACCCAAATTTAATTCATTCCAGTGTTACTTGGGGGTATCAGATGGCTGAAACTTTTGCTTGTGCTAAAGGGCTAATATTTGCTGCTGGTGTTAGAGTGACGACTGCATGTGAAGTAGGAAACTTTATTGTTCTTAACCTCAATACTACAATTGGTCATGATAGTAGGTTAGATGATTTTGTATCAGTGATGCCAGGAGTCAACATATCAGGTAATGTTCATTTGGGCTTTGGAAGTTATGTTGGTACAGGTGCAACTATTCTACAAGGAAAAGATGAAGATAATAAAATGATTATTGGATCGAAGTCGGTAGTTGGGGCTGGTTCTGTTGTAGTTAAACCCGTTGCTGAAAATATTGTGGTTGTAGGTGCTCCAGCTAAGGAGTTGAAACGTGCATAATCCAATTGCGAATATAGTTGTTAGTAAGAAAGATACGATTTTAAAAGCTTTAGAGCTATTAGATTTGTATGCTTTAAGGATTGTTTTAGTTGTAGATGAGAATAACCATTTATTAGGTAGTGTGACAGATGGTGATATTCGTCGCGGATTGCTTAAAGGTCAAGGGCTACATTCATCTATTGAATTGATAATGCATACGAGGCCTTATTCTATAGAAGAAGGTGTGCTTACAAATCGACAAATCTTTGAAATAATGCGTGAGAAAAGATATTTGGCATTACCAGTCATTAAGAATGGCGTATTGACTAATATCATCACTTTAGATGATCTCATTAGAACAAAAAGAAAAGAAAACCCAGTTTTTATCATGGCGGGCGGTTTTGGTACTCGTTTACGGCCTTTAACAGACAATTGTCCTAAGCCTATGTTACCCGTTGGCGGTAAACCCTTATTAGAAACAATAATCTCTAGTTTTAAAGAGCAAGGTTTTTATAAGTTTTTTATTTCAACACATTATTTGCCAGAAGTTATTCATGAGCATTTTTGCGATGGTGAAAAGTTTGGCGTACAAATAAAATATGTCCATGAAACAGACCCTTTAGGTACAGGGGGAGCTTTAAGTTTATTGCCTAAAAATGAAATTGATTTACCATTTATCGTAATCAATGGTGATGTCCTCACCAATATGAATTTTGAGAAGCTACTTGACTTTCATGGCAAAAATAATGCGATAGCGACAATGTGCGTAAGAGAGTTTCAATATCAAATTCCTTATGGCGTAGTCAATTCACAACAGAATATCATTCAAAGTATGACAGAAAAACCTAGTTACTTTTTTGATATAAATACAGGTATTTATGTTGTTTCTCCTGAGCTTTTAGTTCAAGTTAAGGCTGAATTCATTGGAATGCCTACGATTTTAGAGCAACAGATCGAGAAAAACAAAATTGTTTCAAGTTATCCTCTACATGAGTATTGGTTAGATATTGGGCATATTGAAGATTATAATCGCGCTCAACGTGATATTGTAAATTTGGACTTTGGTAAATATTAATGTTAGGACAGTATCATGTAACAGCTTTAATTCCTGCTCGTGGAGGAAGTAAGCGGTTACCTCGAAAAAATGTAAAGCTATTTTGTGGGAAACCGCTAATTGCATGGACGATAGAGGCCGCAAAGTCTTCCAAATATATTGATTCGGTAATTGTTTCTACTGATGACATAGAAATTAAGGATATTGCTGAAAAATATGGAGCCTCCGCACCATTTTTGCGCCCAGAATATTTATCTAATGATACAGCTTCAAGTTTTGAAGTGATTAAACATGCTATAGAAGTTTTGGAAATCGATGGTAATAAACATCTAATAGTCTTGTTGCAACCAACATCGCCACTGCGAACTGTGAATAATATTGATCAGGCATTAGAATTTTATTTACACAAAAAAGCCAGTGGAGTTGTTTCCGTATCAATCAGTGAACATAGTCCAATGTGGGCGAACACGTTGCCTGAAAATTTATCAATGAAAGGTTTTTTACGCCCTGAAGTACAAGGAAAGCGCAGTCAAGATTTACCAAATTATTATAGACTGAATGGGTCTATGTATATTTATAATGCGCAAGATTTATTGAAGAAATCCAAAATTTTCTTTGATAAGAATGTATTTGCTTTTGAAATACAACCCTATGAAGCTATTGATATTGATACAACAATGGATTTTTTAATTGCTGAAACGATTATGCAATATAGAATGAATATCTAGTTTCGGTTTGGTTAAAGTGTAAGGTTTTAAATTCTAATGGTAGTTATATGTCTTCTAAGTTGAATCAAATATTAAATTATTTTAAGCCTTACAAAATAAAGGAAGTTGAAAAAGAGTTTATTGAATTAAATAAGCGTAATTGGGAAGAAGAATACAGTGGAGATGGGTATTGCGTGGTCGAAGGGCATGTAACTTGCCCTGCTAGTATTATAGATAAAGCAAGGATAGCTAAAGCTATACAAGAAAAAACAGGTGCAAAGCCTATAGTTTTTCTTAGAGGTTTTTATACAAAAGGTAATGATGTATATGAAATTTATAGTTCTTTCAATATTAATAATTTTTATATGTGGTGGAAAGGATTTTTAAATCCTATAGTTTTTATTCCAGCATTTTTTTACACTTTGAAAACTATTTTATATACTAAAGATGGAGAAAATTTAGTTCAATTAAAACATAGGGGTGTTTTAATTGGTGACTTAATATATGATACATTAATTCGATTTAAGCCAAACACATATACTATATCAAAAATAAAATCCTCACATTATCGTTTAATATTTAGGGCATTTCTAACATTTTATAACAATAAAGCCATGCTTGATAAGTATAAACCAAAATATATGGTAACTAGTCATAATGTTTATGCGGAATTTGGTATGTTGCCACGTCAGCTAAAAGAAATGAATAATGGTATCGTATTTTTGAAAGATATTTATGCATATAAATGTTATAATAATAAAATTAGTATCAATGAGCACTTTCTAAAACCATCAATGGAATTGTTTGAAAAAAAATTAGCCTCAGAGGAGTATGTGAATTTGGCTAAACTATATTTTCAATCGAGAATGGATGGAACAGTAGATCAGATAGATGTAAAAAATGCTTTTCTAAATAAAAAGAAATATAGTATAGATGGTTTAAAGGAAATCTATAAAAACATTGATCTCCAAAAAAAGAATATAGTGGTGATGTCTCATGCATTTTCTGATGCGCCTCATGTTGGGGAGGGATTGTT
>NZ_WJYH01000025.1:0-66674 GCF_009668065.1 Acinetobacter sp. RIT698 | reverse complement strand
TAAAATCTAATACATGTGATTATGATTTGAATCGCCAAAATAATAAGACAGATTATTCCAACAGCATAAGAAATACTGCGCCATGGTTGCATTGCACTGAGATAGGTGATTGTATGTGTGATTCTTGCAATCGTAAAAATACAAAAGATCCAGACATTAAAATCACTACTTAGGTTTAATGCAATACAAAGCCCTCCAAACACCCAAAACACGGGAATATTTTCTAAATCATTTGCCCAAGCTTGGCTGGCTCTGGTTACTTGTGGCAGCTCTTCGGGTCGGGCTTGGACACTGACAAAATTAGCATCTTCGGCATTTTTAAACGCTTTATTCTTTATACGATAAAATCCTTGATAACAAGAGATTACAAGCATTTTAAAAAAAAGCAAAACCACACAAAATGCATAGATATGTAGTAGATTATTCATAGATCCCCATTTATTTTATATGCTTTAGATGTATTTAATTAAGTGTATCTATTTAAAGTGATTTTTAAACTTTGTCGAGAGAAATTTTTAGAAGCAGTTTTAATGCTTGATGGCTCTGATTTATTTTTTGGTGAGAATGACTGAAATAGAATCGAATGATTAGAAACTTAAACACAATTGAAAATTAATCGAGTGCTTTTAACGATGATCTAAGCTTTGAGTCAATGAGAGCTGCTGCTGAGTGTGTTGCGTTATACGATGATCTAGCAAAGTTTGTGGCTATTGAGCGGGAATAGTATGCAGTGTTACTTTTTTCGTTTTTCTAAATAAATTTCAAATATGCTCCATGTGCAAATCAAAACAAAGACTAAGGCACTTACGCCAAAGAGAGGCATCAACATATTGCAATCCTTTTGCAGGTAAAATTTTTGAGCTTATGGCGCAATTAAGACTAAAGTCTAAATGATTTTAACAAGATAAAAAATATTGATTTGAACCTTATTATTGAGATTATGATTTATATGGATGTTTTTTATGAAAAATTTATATTTTTGTTCTAGAGGAAGTTAGATGATATTGGTGCGTTTAACGGTTTTCTATTTTAAGCATACATTTTGGTGTAGCAAAACAAGTGTTTAAAATGACAAAAATAAATATACAAATGTAAAAAATAAGCACAATAGAGATTGTCTTTTTAAGCTTTTACTCGGACAATTCGCAAATTATGATTTTATGATGTCAGGTATTTATGAAAAAGATGTTGGGAGAACTTACTTTTAAGCTCTCAGGTTGGTCATATGAAGTTGATCAAAGTGTATTAGAAAAAAAACAAGTCATCATCGGTTTTGAACATACATCCATGATGGATGCTGTGTTGTCATTGGCAATTTTTCAAATTCATGACATTAAAATCCATACTTTAATTAAAAAAGAATTATTTAAAGGTCCTTTAAAACCGATTTTAGAAAAAATTGGTGGTATTCCTGTAGACCGTAAGTCAAACAAAGATATCGTTTCACAAATGGTTGATCTGTTTCAGAGTAATGAAGAATTTAATTTGGTGATTGCGCCAGAAGCGACTCGCGCAGAACGTGGGCAAGCACGTAAACCGATCCGTACTGGTTTTTGGCATATCGCAAAAGCAGCTGGTGTTCCTATTGTTTTAATGTATGCAAACTCAAAAACAAAACAGGGTGGGATCTTTGGAAAAATTTACCCAACAGATCTAGATCAAGACTTAGCAGAAATTAAACGTCTATATAAACAACATACAGGGCTCGATATTGTGATTCCTGAAGCAAAAAATTCTTAATTTGCATTAAATCTAAAAAATAAGCACTTTCTCATAAAAAAGTGCTTATGGTAGAATTGTCGCAATTTGATATGGCATAAAGCCAATCTACAGGAGCATATTTCGCATGGCGGGTCATTCCAAGTGGGCCAATATTAAGCATCGTAAAGCAAAACAAGATGCAAGTCGTGGTAAAGTCTTTACCAAATATATCCGTGAATTAACCACAGCAGCAAGACTTGGCGGTCCTGATGTGGGAAGTAACCCTCGTCTACGTGCTGTTGTCGAAAAAGCACTTTCAGTGAATATGACACGTGACACGATCAACCGTGCTATTCAGCGTGGTGCTGGTGGTGAAGATAACGATGATTTAAAAGAAGTCACTTATGAAGGTTATGGTGTGGGTGGTGTTGCGGTTATCGTAGAAACCATGACAGATAACCTTAATCGTACTGTGCCTGATGTACGTCATTGTTTTTCTAAAACCAATGGTAACTTAGGTACTGCGGGTTCAGTGGCATACATGTTTACCAAACGTGGTGAGATTACTTTTGAAGATGTTTCTTTGGAAGATAAAATCATGGACGTGGCTTTGGAAGCTGGTGCTGAAGATATCGAAGTGAACGAAGATGAAATCTTAGTAATCACTACACCAGAAAGTTTTGGTGATGTACAAGATGCTTTGACTGCTGCTGGTTTAAAATCTGATAATGCAGAAGTGGTTATGAGCCCATCAACAAAAGCATTGATTGCTGATGTGGATCAAGCAAAACTCATTGTGAAAATGATTGATATGTTTGAAGATCTTGATGATGTTCAAAACGTATATACTAACGTTGAATTCACAGATGAAGTATTGGCTGAATTAGACAGTTAAGTCTGATTTGAGTTGATAAAACGCACCTTTGGGTGCGTTTTTTATTGAGAGAATTTATTGCTGATTTAAAACAGCGGAAATAAATTTATTTTTTTCAATCCGATAATCGATCATATCTAAATTTTCACAACGCTTTTTTAGATTATTGTACGTTTGCACTAGTTCAGGCGATTGCCTGAGTTGATCTCTAAAGTTAATAAATGACTCAAATTCAGAACCTTTGACAACCAGTTGAAAGGCGACATCATCACCATTGAGCGATTCCAACATACACAGTTGATCCGTTCTCAGTGTTGCTAATTTTTCTTGAAAATTTAAGCCATAAAGTTTTTGAATTGCATCATTAAATTCAGATTGATCCACTGCAATATAAATGTCTAAATCTCCTTTAGAGATTGCATTTGGAATCGAAGAGGCGCCAATGTGCTCAATCTCTGCATTGGTTAAAAGTGCTTTGATTTGAGTTTGATAATACGCAAACCGTGCATGACATAGTGGTTGATATTCTTCGGCTAAATAAAATCTCATAAAAAGATCCATTTAAATACAATGTGATATCTTTGATTTTTAAATTCTACTTATTTAAAACATCATAAAACCAATGTTTAAGACCAATGAGAGTAGCTTTGCTTCGTAAACTTTTAAGTCCATTCTATTCATCGTGTGGAAACTAAACGGACTCAATACATAATTTAAATTCGATTGAGTAGGCCAGTACAATTAAACACGCGTTTATATTCTTTAATCACAAAGCTTGAATGTAGTGCAACCACGTGCTCAATTTTACCAATACGTTTGAGTAAAATTTCACTGTAATTCTCCATATCTTTTGCGATAACTTCTACAAGGAAATCAGCAGTTTGCCCAGTCACTAAAAAGGCGTTAATCACTTCAGGGATGTTTTCGAGTTCTTCTAAAAATTTAGCAAAGGTATCAGTATCATGTTTACTTAGGGAAATTTGTAAAATGACATGTAATTTAAAGCCTAATTTTTCAAAATTAATATCACGCTTTAGATTGGTCATGATATCGGTTTCGATCAAGTGTTTGATACGACGATGGACAGAACTTACCGACAGGTTAATACGTTCTGACAATTCATTTAGATTGATGTCTTCATGGGTTAAAATTTCTAAAATTTGTTTGTCGTAACGATCCAGTTCCATATTTTTATCCAGCTTGAAAAAATTTTCTGTATTAATGTAGATTGATTTTTATAGTTTTTCAATATTTGAATCATTTTTGAGAATAAATATCATAAAATGCTAGGTTATAGAAAAGGAATGAGTTTAAGTCTAACTGTATTCTGTGTTGAACCATATCATGATGATTTTGCAAATGACCTGTTGAAAACATTGAGCGAATTGCTAAAACTTAACCCAAAGGATTAAAGATTATTTTTAGTTATTGCTCTTCTATAAAATTTTTACTTTATACTGATTAAAATTGAAAAGTTTATCCACCAATGCTTGAACACGATCTAGAACTTACCGAATCTGAAATGCATCTCTATTCCCGTCAAATTCTGCTGGATGGTTGGGATATTGAGGCACAGGAAAAATTAAAACTCGCCAATGTGCTGATTGTTGGTTGCGGTGGAATAGGGTGTACCACTGCCGAATTGTTGGCGCGTGCAGGTGTTGGAAAAATTAGTCTGATCGATGCTGATACTGTAGAAATCAGTAATTTACAAAGACAAATTGCCTATATTGCGCAAGATGTCGGGTTTTATAAATCGGAGATCTTGGCCAAGAGATTGCAAACAATTAATCCTTTTATCCAAGTAGAAAGCTATACCAGTAAATTGGATGAAAATAATGCGCAGGCATTGATTGCTCAGCAAGATTTAGTCTTAGATGGTTGCGATAATTTTACTACCCGTTATCTGGTGAACCACATCTGTACCCAGCTGCATATCCCGCTGATTAGTGCATCTGCGATTGGTTTCCAAGGTCAGCTTTTTATGATTGAAGGTGACTCAGCTTGTTATGAATGCTTATTTCCCAAAGCGCAACAACATAATGAAAGTCTACGTTGTGCTGATTCAGGTGTATTGGCCACCACACCCAATGTCATCGCAAGTTTACAGGCACATCATGCACTTCTATATTTAGGTTTAGCAAAAACCCCATTGAAACAAAAACTGATGCTTTGGGATGGATTAACAATGAAACAACGAATTTTAGCCTTTGAAAAAGATAGAGATTGTACAAACTGTCAGGCAAGCCATACTGCAAATGCTGATTAATTTGCTACACTTATACAAATTCAATTTAATGTTGACATTATGAAAAATAATATCTTTTTAGATGGTCTGCGTTCAGTTGCCCGAGTTGGGGAAACTGCCGTTATCGCAGCCAAAGCTGGCATTAAATACGCCACTGAAAAACCAAGTAATGCCAAACTGATGCGTGAAACTTTTGAATCATTAGGCTCAACTTATATTAAATTGGGTCAATTTATTGCCAGTACACCATCTTTATTTCCTCGTGAATATGTTGAAGAGTTTCAAGGCTGTTTAGATCAAACGCCTTATTTACCTTTTAGCTATGTTCAAGACGTGTTGGAACAAGAATTTGCTGGACGTAATTTAAGTGAAATCTTTGCATCCATCGATGAAAAGCCTCTTGCTTCAGCGTCCATTGCTCAGGTTCATGCGGCCAAATTGGTGACCGGTGAAGATGTTGTAATTAAAGTGCAAAAACCAGGTGTAGAAACTATTCTTTATACCGATTTAAATGTATTGCATTGGGCAACAAAGGTGTTGGAAAAAGCAATTCCAAAAGTAAAATTCGCTTCATTAGCCGATATTGTTGATGAAATAAAAACACGGATGGTACGTGAAGTTGATTTTATTGAAGAAGCACAAAATTTAGATGATTTTGTGAATTATCTCAATGTGTCGCAAAACACCGCAGCAACAGCACCAAAGGTCTATCATCAATTTTCAACACGTCGTGTACTTACCATGCAACGCTTGTATGGCGTGCCACTGACTGATTTTGATGTAGTGAGAAAGGTCGCGAAAGATCCATCTCAAGTGCTGATTACCGCCATGAATACTTGGTTTGGTAGTTTGATGTTATGCCAGTCTTTCCATGCTGATTTGCATGCAGGTAATCTGATGTTGCTTGAAGATGGCCGTATTGGTTTTATTGATTTTGGTATCGTTGGACAGTTAAAACCTGAAGTTTGGCAAGCATGTATGGCATTTATGGATGCTTTGCAAAAGACTGATTACAAGTTGATGGCTGAAAATATGTTGGGTATGGGCATGACCAGTACTCAAGTCGACACTCATGTTTTGGCAGAAGATTTAGAACGTTTATTTAGTGGTGTACTGCTTGCGGATCCACAAAAAATTATGACGTCAAACCCATCTGATTTAAATGACATCATGATGGACATGGTGGGTGTGGGCGAGCGTCATGGTATTCGTTTCCCGCGTGACTTTGCCTTATTATTTAAGCAAATGCTCTATTTTGATCGTTTTATGCGTGTTCTTGCGCCATATACCGATATTTATGCTGACCAACGTTTACAGATGGTGCAAAATATTGATCCTGTGTCGCTGTTAAAACATTGATATAGATGTTTTCCCTTTGTGAAAAGCTGGCTGAGTTTGATTGTAAAATCTTACTTGGCCCTTTTTAAAAGGGCATTTTTTATTTAAATTGAGAATTTATAAACGTCATGGATGCAATTATCATTGAAGGGTTGAAAGTTGAGACGGTGATTGGCTGCTTCAATTGGGAACGGCAAATTATCCAACCTTTAATGTTGGATCTCCACATTCAAACCAGTTTAGAACAAGCGTCTAACTCAGATGAATTGGTCGATACGTTGAACTATGCAGAAATTTGTGAAATTTCTGCCAAAGTGATTCAAGATGCTGCGCCAAAATTGATCGAACATGCGGCCAAATTAGTGTTGAATACGCTTTTCTCTACCTTTCCACCTATTGAATCGATTATGATTACGATCCGTAAGCCTGCCATTATCCCGCAAGCAAATTCTGTAGGAATTCGTCTTGAACGACACCGAAATGATATTCGCCCTAGCTCTAGCGAGTAATCGCGATCCACAACAAAATTTTCAAAAAGCATTTGCTCAGATTGCCCATTTGGGAATGGTGTCATTTTCTCCAATCTATTTGATTCCATGCCGTGATGGAATTGGTGCAGATTATTGGAATGCTGCATGTTTGGTTCAAAGTCAGCTGTCTGTAGATGAAATGCTGTCTTTATTAAAAAAGATGGAAGCAGACTCAGGTCGTGTACGCCCATCACATCAAATTTCCTTGGATATTGATCTCATTGCATGGGGATCTCATTTAACTGCAATGCAATTTAATCCAAAGAAACTACCATTGGCGTTGGATGTTAAAGTGCCGATGTCTGATCTTTGGGAAGATGCATTATTGAAACATTCCGCAGATCAATTTCCAGTTATCATTTTATAGTCTTTAAAATAAATAGGTTAAAAAACAATGTATTTTAAGCCCTTGGCATTATTCAGTTGTGTGCTTTTATTTAGTGCATGTCGCCATTTACCTGAACTATCTGTTACACCAGTACAAGCTGTAAGTGAAGTGCAAAGCTTACAACAGCGGGATAACAATCTTAAGCAAAAAGTGAATGCTTATACACAAGATCAAGCTTTATTTGATGTGGCATTTGATGATCTCAATCAAGATGGGCAAGATGAAGCCATCGTGCTTTTAAAAGGGCAAGATTGGTGTGGGTCTGGTGGTTGTACAATGCTGATCTTTCAAGGAAAATCTAATCACCAGTTTGACTTTTTAAGTAAAACAACCTTGGTGGATACGCCAGTTTACTCTACAACATATATGCATAATGGTTGGAAGCAAGTGCTGGTTTATAGCCGAAAGCATGGGCAAGTGATGTTGAAATTTGATGGAACTCAATATCCGCTCAATCCATCTTTATTGCCTGTCGCAACTGCAAAATTGGCACCGAATACAGCTAAATTACTTTTGGGCGTTGCTGAGTAATTTTTTATTTTTAACCTACATCTCTACATCAAAATGTGGGTTAAGCAGACCTTATTAAAATACTAAAAAAACAAGCCCAGCAAGTGGGCTTGTAAATCAGTTAAATCAGACTGTTAGATAAATTAGATAAAATAACTGGTCTTGGTCATCAGTTTAGAAATAGCAGTCATGGTGATCTTCACTGGAATAGGCAGCTCTACACCGCCAGCAGTTAATGCTGTATCACGATGATGCAGTTCATCTTCATTCATCTGCACCAATATTTTACGTGAGCGCTCGTCTTGAGCTGGAAGCTGACTGATATGGTGTTGTAAATGTAAGCTGACTTGGCGTTCAGTTTCAGCCACAAAACCCAAACTGTATTTATCACCTGCAATACCAGCAAGTGCACCCATACCAAAAGAAAGACCGTACCATACAGGATTCAGCAAACTGGTATGACTGTCGAGCTCTTTTAAACGATCTTCACACCAAGCCAAATGATCTTGTTCTTCAATTGCTGCAAATTCCATTTCACGACGTACATTTGGAAGTTTGGCTGTTAATGCTTGCCCATGATAAAGCGCTTGAGCACAGACTTCACCACTATGGTTAACGCGCATTAAGCCTGCAACATGACGTGCTTCACTGACAGCCAGCTTAGTTTCTACTGCATTGGACGGATTGCTTCTTTGTGCCGAAGTTGCACCAGGTACTAAACTTCTTAAAGCTTGGTCAAATGAATTGATCAATTTATCGATGCCAGTATATTGACGCATATTAGTCCTCCAAAGAAACCTGAGTTGTCGCTATTAATGGTTTTAAACGAATTAATAACCAAGTACTAAAAATAGCACTCAGCACAGCTGTGATACAGAATAAGATTTTAATATCTATTTTCAAAATACTTAAGATGAGAATAGAAAAAATTGCCGATGAAACCATGAATATTGCATTAAAAATGTTGTTTGCCGCAACCACACGTGCACGGTGTGATTTAGGGGCATAGGCTTGCATCATGGCATAAAGTGGAACGATATAAAAACCTCCACTTATACCCAATAAGGTGACTGCAAGCATGACATGATAATAAATTGCCCCTGAATTAAACATATCAGAAATTGCAATCAGATCACCTGTTCGTTCTGGAACAAAGGCCAAACTGCCTGCTAAATAAAGCGCAAATAGTGTTAAGCCAATCGCACCAAGTGGTACCATTTTGATATTCACTTCTGCACCGCCAATTTTACGGCACAGTAATGAGCCTACGCCAATGCCGACAGAAAAAAATGTAAGCAATAAACTAACAACATTTTCATTGGCATGCAGGTTTTGCTGTGTTAATTGCGGGATTTGTGTGAGATAAGTTGCACCATAAAACCAGTACCATGAATTGCCTAAAAGTACGATAAAAATTAACGGTAAACTTTTAGCATAGCGGATGGTTTGGAAACTGGTACGGAAGAAATTCCAATCGATTTCTAAGTCTTCATTTGAAGTAGATTGTTTAAGGACAAAACGACTGGATAAATAACCCACTACTGCAATAGATACGATGGTTAAGCAAATCCAGATCATATTGCCTTGTGACAGCGAAATGACTGCGCCGCCTAAAATCATCCCAATTAAAATCGCAATGGATGTACCTGACTGAAACAGGGCATTACCAGACATCAGTTCATTGGGTTTTAAAATTTCAGGCAAAATCGCATATTTGATTGGCCCAAAAAAAGTACTATGCGTACCCATTAAAAATAAGGCGAAGAGTAAAATCCAAAGATTACCCAATAAAAAACCCGCTGAGGCGATCAGCATGATGATGATTTCTAAAATTTTAATACTTCGGACTAAAAATGAGCGTTCGTATTTATCTGCAATCTGACCTGCGGTCGCAGAGAAGATGAAATAGGGTAGAATAAACAGTAACGCAGCGAGATTGTTGAGTGTACTGATATTGGCAGACTGATGATGAATCCAACCATAGGTAATGACGAGTAATAATGATTGTTTATAAACATTATCATTCAGGGCGCCAAAAAACTGGGTAAGGAACATCGGTAAAAAACGTCTTGTCCCTAAAATATGCTCATTTTTTTCCATTGTAGACGACTTCATTTAGTTATATATAAGAAATGTGTTGAAATGGTAACTATCTCTCAAAATCATGTATCATGTTTTTAACTTAAATCATGTGTAAAACCAATTGGTTTGGGTATTTGAAAGATTTTTAATAATTGATCTTTCTACAAATAAATTTAGGTCATTCGAGCTTGGTATGCCAGCAAAAATTAATTTTAAAAAATCTGTGCTTTCACATAGTGTACATTTACACTTTGACCGTTATCATATCAATAAACTGATATGTTCAAGTGTTTTTTTAAGTGTTTTTGCGATCCCTGTCAGTTATGCCGATCAAATACAAAGCAATCAGAACTTGCCATCAAGCTCTGAAACCATCAGTACAAGTTCTGAAAAAATCAGCAATACTCAAGAACAATTAGAATCAGCGGCCATTCAACAAGGCGTATCCAACGAAAAGATCGACCAGTTAGATCAGAAAATTCAACAAGCTCAACAAACTGATCAAGTAGATAGCGTTAAAATGCTTGAACAACAAGAAAAAAATATGGGGGTGCAAGATGATTTTAAGCCGATCCAATTTGAAGATCTTGAAGAGTTACCTGCTGTTGCTGTGGATCAGTCTTTAGCAAATGAAATTTATAAAGTTGCAGAAGATGCGAAAACGGATGCGCAAAATTTTCGTAATGGGGTGACCAAAGCACCTCAAGTTGAAGTGACTAATGCGACCCAGCAAGAATTGAATGAAATTACGCAAGCACCAGTCAATGTTGATCAGCTTATACAAACCATTCGTGCGGACAATAAAATTTCTGTAGAAGAAAATCAATCGGGTAAAACCTTGGTTGATAATACACAGAGCAATACTGATGAAGAAAAAGCTAAACCTGGCTTCTTTAAAAGTTTAGTCAATAAAATCCGTGGACCGCAAGACAACGGTGTACCAATTCCAAAAATCGGTGTTTCCGTAACAGGTGCGCCTACGGTTCTTGCAACTAACTTAAAAGCAAAATTAGGAACCTTTACCCAAGAAGCATATTCTGATTTTAATGGCTCGGTGCCACAGTTAAGAACATTGGCGGTACAGGCTGCCCAAGCAGTAGGTTATTACAATGCAGAATTCAAGTTTACTAAAATTGATGATACTCATTTAGGGGTTAAAGTTACTCCACATGATCCAGTCAAAGTGGCTGAACAAAATATTGAGTTTACAGGGGCTGGCTCTAAACTGGCACAGTTCCAAGTTATTGGTGTACTTCCTGATTTAGAAGAAGGTGATATTCTCAATCACGGTGCTTATGAATCTACCAAAAGCCGAATAGTAGATGCAGCATCGAATAATGGATTTTTTGATGGTTATTGGCGTTTACATGATGTCAAAGTTGAACAACCACAAAACAAAGCCAAAATTGATTTAAAATACGAAACGGGCGATCGTTATAAACTCGAAGATGTAGAGTTCAGAATGAGTGATCCTTCTAAGCCGCTCCCAATCGATTTAAAAATCTTAAAAACCTTAGCGCCGTGGGAAGATGGTGCGGATTACACTGCATGGCGTGTTAATGGTTTGGCCAATAACTTAACCAACTCACGTTATTTTAACTATACCTTGGTTGATGCGATTAAACCGGATGCAATTGTAAAACCACTTGAGCTTCCTGCTGATCTGCAAGCCTTAGTAGATCAGCAAAAAATCACTGAAACAACATTGTCTGCGCAAACCAATGCCGATAAAGCACATTTGTCAGATAAAGAAGTGACTCAAAATGTGGTCAATGAAAATCAGTTTGCGGGAACGCAAGGTGAAGAGGTCAATCCGAACTTAAAGCAGCTTCAAGCGCAGCAGAAAGAAAAAGAATCTGATGATGATCTATTAAAAGATCAGGCACGTGAGAATAAAAAGATTCCTGTGATTGTGACTTTAAATGCGGATCGCTTAAACAGTTTAGAGACAGGTATTGGTTATGGGACCGATACAGGGGTACGTTTACGTAGCCAATATAGACGTGCGATTGTTAACCATTTAGGGCATTCTTTTGATGCCAATATGGAATTGTCACAAATTCGTCAAGCGATTGATGCTCGCTATAACATTCCTTATAAACATCCATTAAATGATTACTTCAGTTTGGTTGCGGGTTATGAACGAGAAACCCGTGATGGTATTGGTAATGACATGGATTTGGTTATTGAGTCTGCGGTAGCCGGGGTAGACCGTATTATTAAAGGTTCAAGAAAAGAGTGGCAGCATATTCTTGGTGTGCGTTACCGCTTAGACCGTGTTACTCAAAATGGTCCTGTAGATATTGCCAATATTCCTGATGCTTTTTTAATTCCTGGTTCAAATCAAGAACAGCAGTCATTGTTGTTGGGTTATGAAGCAACCAAAACAACCAGTGATAATCGGATCAATCCAACACGCGGATATAAGCAAAGTTATAAAATTCAACTTGGCAGTCAGTCTTTACTTTCAGATACGGATATGGCGATCACCAGTGCAGATTGGAAAGGCTTATATTCATTTGGTCAAAATGATAATCATCAGGTGGTTGGTGGTTTGAATGTCGGCTATATTTTTGCCAAAGATTTTGAACAAGTTCCTTATAATTTAAGATATTTTGCTGGTGGGGATCAGAGTTTGCGAGGCTTCGATTATAAGAGTCTATCCCCAACGGAATATGGCTATAAAGTCGGTGGTCAAGGTTTGGCTGTCGGTTCATTGGAATACAATTACCAATTTAAAGAGGGTTGGCGTGGCGCAATATTCAGTGACTTTGGTAATGCTTACGATAAATCATTTAGTAACGATACCCAATATAGCTTAGGCTTAGGAATCCGTTGGAAGTCACCAATTGGTCCGATTCGAATTGATGTTGCATCAGGTGTTTCAGATCCTGCTCGCCCAATTCGACTGCACTTCTTTATTGGTTCACAACTTTAATTAACTAAAAATATAAGAGAATTACTGGAAATATTATGGCTGATGAAGAACATCAAGATGTTCAAAATGAACAGCAAAATGATCAACTAAAGCAAGAGCAGACACCGAAGAAGCGCAATATATTGCGTAATATTCTGATGTCATTGCTTTTGGTCATTATTTTATTGATTGCTGCATTGGCTGTGATGTTTAGTACCGATAAAGGCAGTAAGTTTTTATTGGATCGGGTTGCTTCAAGCCAGAAAATTATTGATTACCAATATGAAAGCGGTAACTTGCTTCAAGGGATTATACTTAAAAATGTTTTGGTCACTCTCGCTGCAGTTGATGTCAAAATTGATCGTGCAGATGTTTCCTTGGGGTGGCGCGCAATATTAGATAAAGAAATTCATCTGAGCCATGCTGATGTTAACAATTTAAGAATTATCAGCAAAACACCACCAAGCGATGAACCCTTTAAGTTTAGCGAAATCAAGTTACCCTTTGTTTTACGTTTAGATGAAGCAAATGTAGATCATATGCAGTTTCAAACCGCATCTACAAAAATTGATTTTAACGATATTCATTTAGAAAATGCATTGTGGTCGGGTACAGAGTTGAAGTTTGAAAACTCTAAAATGGACATGGGCTATTTATCTGTAAAAGACGCGACAGGTAATATGAACTTTAAACAAGGCGATTATCCGCTGAATGCCAAGGCAATTTTGCGGATCCCAAGTTTAAAAAGTTTAAATGTTGAAGATATTTATGTACATGCGCGTGGCTCACTCGACACAATTAAAGCAGGTGTTGCGACTAAAACGCCCGATCTTTTAACGGGTTGGGCGGTGATCCATCCGATGCGTCATGATGTTCCAATGAATGGTGCTTTGGTTTTTAAAGATTATCATTGGCCGTTGTTGCAGGAACAAGAATTACTGTCTAAAAATGGCTTGGCGAAATTTCAAGGCGATGTTAAAGGCCTAAACTTAGATATTAATACAGACATTAGTGGTAAAAATATCCCACAAGGTCAATATACTGCTTTAGCACATACCGATTTAACCAATCAGTTGAATATTAATAATTTAAATGGCCAATTGATGGGTGGTGCTTTAAATCTTGCAGGTTTGGTCAGTTGGCAAGATCATGTGCATTGGGATGTGCAAGGCCGTTTAGATCGAATCAATCCAAAAGACAAAATTATCCCACAAGTGATTCAAGACTTTTTACCTGTTTCGCTTGATGCCAAAATTGGTTCAGTGGGCGAATTAAAACAAGGCATGCATTTAACCGCCAATGTTGATTTTGATAAATATGAAGCTTGGAACGTTAAATTAGATCAAGCTGAACAAAAGGGTAAAAAGCCTGAACCGATGTTATTGGGTGTTAACTGGAAAAATATTGACCGAGCAGTGCCTTATGTGGGCTGGTTGAGCAGTGAACAAGGTCAGGTTGAAGTTGCACTGGTTGACGATCAGCAAAATATTCATGTGGCAACCGTTGTACGTCAACATGAAAAAGGCAGTTTACCTGAGGGCAAATACACAGCTCAGTTAGACCTAAAAGGCAATGATCTACACGTACCAGCATTTGAATATGTGGCAACGAAAGGTAGTTTATCTGGAAATGCAATCGTTGAATTACCTACTGAAAAACGCCAGTTAAAATGGAATGCCTTGCTCAATGCAAAAGATTTTAATCCACAAAGTATTGTCGCAACAGCACCAGTAGATTTAATCAATGGGCAGATAAAAGCCAATGGTTTTGCAAAACCAAATCAACAATTGATTAATTTTGATGCGATTAATTTAACCGGCCGACTTGCAAATCAAGCCAACCCTGAAACAATCCAATTGACTGGTAAAAGTACAGCCGCAGTTATTTTTAACGATGCCAATGCAGGTGGTGCTTTTAAAGGCTTTGCAGTGAATTATGACGGGGCATTAAATGCGTCACAGCTGAAACAAGGCAGTGGCTTATTAAAGATTAGAGTTGCGGGTACACCAGAGCTAATTAAAATATCTGAGCTACAGCATGATGGTGTTGCAGGAAAAATCTTAGCCAATGGCTTGGTGCATATCAGCAATGGCATCGGTTGGGATATCAACGCATCTTTGGTGCGTTTTAAACCGCAATATTTTGTTTCTTCTGTGCGTGGTGAAGTTTCTGGGAATGTGAAGACTCAGGGGAATTGGTCAGATCGTCTGAAGAGAATTAATATTCAACAATTGAATATTGCAGGCATGATCAATAACAAACCATTGAGAGGGCGAGGTAACCTTGCAGTTGTTTTAAATTCTGATTTAAAAGGCTTGATGCCACAGCAATTTGAAGCCAACAACTTATTTTTGTCTTATGCCAATAACCAAGTTCAGGCGACAGGAAATGCACAGAATCTACGATTAAAAGTCAATGCACCTGCATTATATGAGCTCTATCCGGGATTGCGTGGCACAGCATATGGTTATTTAAATTTACAAGCACAGCCACGTCTGAGTGCAACTGCAAACCTCACAGTCGATAATTTTAGTTTTAATGATAGTCTAAGCATTAAAAAATTAAGCTTAAAGGGTGAATTGCCAACCTCTGAAACTGTAGCGTCGAAAATGGTGGCGCAAATGGATACTTTACGCAGTGGAAACCGTGAAATTCAGCATGCAGGAATTACACTTTCAGGCACACGTAAAGCACATTTATTACAGCTTCAGGCATGGAACTATTATTCTAAGTTTTATGTACAGCTTGCAGGTGGATTTAATGCGCAAAATGATTGGTTAGGGCAGATTCAAAAAGGTGAGTTTGACTCAGTAAGAGCACACTTATTACAACAACAAAATGCACCAGTTATTTTTAACGCCTCAAAATCGGAGTTATATGTTGGGCAGCATTGTTGGTCAAGTCAGCAAAGCCAATTGTGTTTTGATCAACCGATCCGCGCAAGTCAGCAAAATGGTAATGTTTCCTTTGTTACTAAAAATTTAGATCTGAATGATTTTGCTGCGTTTATGCCAGAAGGTTTGGCACTGACGGGGAAATTAAATGGTTATGCAAAAGCATCATGGGCGAAAGGTGCACAGCCTAAATTAGATGCCAAGCTGGTTACTCGTAATGGGCAAATTGGTATTGCTGCAGAAGATCCAAATGACCCTTCAACTTCGATGAACTATGACGAAGCCAGTGTAATTGCGAAAAGCATAAAAGATGGTTTGTTGTTACGTGTTGATTTAAAAGCACCGAATGTTGGAACAGGCTATGCCAGTGTCATTGTCAACCCATATGTCGAGTCTAAGCCGATGCGTGGTGAGGTGGCATTTAATGAAGTTCAGCTGAAAATCTTAAAACCATTTATTGCTGATGTACGTAAGCTTGATGGGACTTTATCACTTGCAGGAAAAATTAACGGTACGCTGACACAACCATTGTTTGATGGTGAAATGCGCTTGAAAAATGGTGAAATTAGTATGATTTCACTGCCTGTGAATTTGAATAATGTTCAGATTTACACTTCAATTCGTCAAGACGTCGCAACAATTAATGGTGCATTTAACAGTGGTCGCGGTGTCGGTAAAATTAATGGCAGTATCGATTGGAAAAATGACCCACATATACAATTACGTCTCAATGGCGATAAATTGCTGATTCGTCAAGCACCGTTGATCACTGCAGTTGTCGATACCGATATTGAATTGGATGCTTTACCTTTAAGTAAGAAACTGACCGTTAAAGGTAAAGTTGATGTACCTAGTGCATTAATTTCAATGCCTGAATCCAGTGCAACCGTAGTCAATGTGTCACCTGATGTCCGTATTGTAAAAGAAGGTCAAAATCAGCTAGCAGTGCTTAAAGCAGCACAGCCGTGGTCTATACGTGCAGATGTTTCAGTAAACTTGGGCGATAAAGTTATTTTCCAAGGCTTTAATAGTCGTATTCCATTGGTGGGCCGTCTTTACCTTTCTCAACGTGGTTTGGAAACTGCAATGCGTGCCAATGGTGCGATTGGTGTTAGTCAAAAAGTAACCGTTGAAGCTTATGGTCAGCGCTTAGACTTAAATCGTGCCATTGCTCGTTTTAATGGCCCATTGTCTAATCCTACATTGGATGTCGATACCAATAAGAGTATTTCTGGCAGTACGGTAGGTCTACGTATTACAGGCACAGCTTCTAGTCCAAACATTCAAGTTTATAATGATGCTGGTTTGTCTGATCAGGAAGCGATGAATGCTTTAATTACAGGACGTATTAATGAAGGGTCCAGTGGTTTAAGTAATGCTGAAGGATTTAAATCGGATGTAAACAATACGATTGCAGCAGCAGGGATCAGTTTGGGGCTAGGTGGAACACGTGCATTTACCAACCAAATTGGACGTACATTTGGTTTAAGTGGTTTGTCATTTGATGCACAAGGTACAGGCGATGATACTCAGGTCAGTTTGACGGGTTATATTACGCCAGACTTGTATATTCGTTATGGTGTGGGGGTGTTTACACCAGTGAATAAACTGACTTTACGTTATCAAATGAATAAACGTTTATATCTGGAAGCCAGCCAGTCTTTAGAAAAAGCCATTGACGTGTTCTATCATTGGAGATTCTAGCTATGGATAAAACATTTTAGATGCAATTGGCATTGAAATGTAGTTGATCAATATTGAAAAACTCGGATTACGATCCGAGTTTTTTATGTTTATATCAAATGAGATGAATCATTGAGCTAAACAAAGCACATCGTAAAATGCATGGAATATGAGTAGTGCAAAGATTTTGCACATGCTATTGCAAAGCCAATAGGTGAATATATTAAGGATCTTTATATGCATTTGTTTTGCTGATTAACACTGATTATTTAAGGCTGATCATGGGGTGAATATCTAATTTTTTAGAAATAGAAAAGCCCAATGAAATATTGGGCTTTTAAAACTGATTTGAAGATGGCGTTACACGCTAAAGCACTTCAATCGTGTTATTCAGTTAATAGCACATCACCATATTGTTCACGTAAATCACGCTTTAACATCTTACCCGTCCCTGTTAAAGGAATGGATTCAACAAAAATGACTTTGTCGGGGATTTGCCATTTTGCAATCTTATCAGCATAGTAATCCAGTAGATCTTGCTCAGTAATGTGAGTGCCTTGCTGTTTAATCGCAATCACCACTGGACGTTCATCCCATTTCGGGTGGTTTGCTGCAATGACGGCAGCCATCGCAATTTCAGGATGATTCATGGCAATATTTTCAAGCTCAACAGAAGAAATCCACTCACCACCTGATTTAATTAAATCTTTGGCACGATCACTTAAAAGCAAATAGCCATCTTCATTAATCGTGGCGATATCACCAGTATCAAACCAACCATCAGCACTTAATGCTTTTTCTGATTTGCCATAATAAGATTCAATAATCCAATGGCCTTTTACTTGCAGATTCCCCGTGCTATGTCCATCACGAGCAACTTCGTGTGTACCATTTTCTTCATCGGTAATACGTAAATCTACGCCGAAAGGTGGGCGACCTTGAGATAGGCGAACTTTAAATTGTTCTTCTTCACTTAAATTTAAGTGTTTGGCTTTGAGCTGATTACCTGTACCCAATGGGCTCATTTCAGTCATGCCCCATGCATGAATGGTTTCACAATGATAAATATCTCTAAATGCTTTCATCATTGCTGGTGGGCAGGCTGAACCGCCAACAACATTGCGTTTAAGGCTTTCAAGAGTGCTGCCAGATTGTTTTGCTGCTGCAAGAAGGCCTTGCCAAATAGTCGGTACACCAAGTGCAATACTGACTTTATATTCATCAATCATTTGTACTAAGCTGGCGCCATCTAAACCTGGCCCCGGGAGTATCAACGTACAACCAACCATTGCTGCGGCATAAGGTGTACCCCAAGCATTGACATGGAACATGGGAACCACAGGTAACATAATATCTTTTGCAGATAAATTTAGAGAGTCGGGTAGCGCGATCGCATAGGTGTGTAAAATGGTTGAGCGATGACTATACAATGCGCCTTTTGGATTGCCTGTTGTCCCTGATGTATAGCAAAGCGAGCTTGCAGTATTTTCCTCAAAATTAGGCCACTCGTACTGTACAGAATGTTCTGCAATCAGCACATCATAGAACTTAACATCTGGGAGGGCATCGGCAATATCTTGGTCAAAAGCACCCAGATAAACGAAATGTTCTACATGAGGGGTAAGGGCTTTCACTGCTTTGATTAGCGGTAAAAATGTTTTATCAAATAACACCACTTTGTCTTGAGCATCATTGATAATAAAGATCAATTGTTCAGGAAAGAGTCTAGGGTTGATGGTGTGACAGACCAAGCCACTTCCGGAAATTGCATACCAAGATTCAAGATGACGATGATTATTCCATGCAATCGTTGCAACTCGGTCACCTAAGCCTAAACCCAGTCCAGCAAGTGCATTGGCAAAGCGTTTAGCGTTTTCGCTTACATGTGTCCAATCTGTCTTTGTAATCGTGCCATCGGTATTTTTTGAAATAATCGCAGTATCACCATGATAACGCGTAGCATGCTCAATGAGGCTACTGATTAATAATGGTTGCTGCATCATACGTCCTTGCATATAAAATTCCTTTATAATCTTGTTGATAGGCTTAAATTGTATTTTTCTCAGAAGCTTTCTAAGTGAAAAAAATTGTTAAATAGAAAAAGCTATCATTTCATCCTATATAAAAGTCAGATTAAATCAAGCTTAAAAACAATATATTTTTGCAACATTTTTATTCTTTTAACCAATAAAAAACAATAGCTTAGTTGGATTATCACAATTTGAAAATTTGATGATGAAATTTGGGATATCAGACTAAAGAACTAGGAGAAAGTATTATTCAGATATATGTATATGTGCTAAACATATTACATGTCTTGTTAAGGCATTGATGTTTTAGGATGAAACTATATTGACGTGAGATATTAAAAGGAGTTTTAGAATGTTTCAAAAAATCAGAAAATTATTGTGTATCCACAGTTTTGAATATGAAATTGGACATAATATTGTGGTTAAAGAGTGCCGTAAGTGTGGTGCTCATCATTAATTTTCTAGAAGCGATCGCAAAATATCACTGTATTATGATCATTCGATAAAATATGGTGATATTTAGAAAGCGTTATATCTCTAAATGAAAATAATAAAAATCTAGTTTTGCAAGCTGATTCATTCAATCTTATGGTGGTAGATGTCCTCGTTTGATTGCATATGGCTGTTTTATTGCTTAAGGCTGTCTTGGTTTTTTAAGTATTGCTAAATTTACGTTAGAATAATGCTACTCTTGTTTTATTGTCTTTGAATCATAATGTCTAAAGATTTTTTAGCTGAAAATTATATTGTCGATGAACATCTTGCTGATACTTTAAATTGGTTATGCCAACATCAAGATTGTTATGATGCTTTTCAATTTGATGTGTTGACTCAAGAACTCAAAGTTCATCATGCCAATGGTACAGATATCATTCGTCAGGGGATGTATCTTACGGCAAAGTACGGAATTTTAATCACATCTTTATAGTGAGTTGGTGCTCAACGATTGTCGCTAAAATCAGCATGTAACATATTCTTGCGCTTAAATTTAATTTATCGTGTTTTTTTACTTTGATTAATGCGACAAAAAAGTCAAAACACAGCTAAAATATAGCTTGAATAGTGTGTATTGAATCCATAATGAATATGAACGTATCAGAACATCAGCGTAGCATTTTGGCTACGATGGGAATAGAGCTTTGGATCCCCAAGGTTGATGTTCAAACACGTCATTATGAAAATGCGCTATACCGTGATATTGCTCAAGTTGAACAGAATATTGCTGTTGTGCCTGAGTTGAACACGCATTCAACTCAATCTGATGCAAAACTAGAAAATCAAAATGTACAGTCGCCACAGATTGAAAAAGCACATCAGCGTGAAGTTTCTCTATTAAAACGAAATCCTGAAACACAGCAAACTGAAGAAGTTTCAGCACCTGAGCAAATTCAGCAACAGACAAACTTTATTGTCGAGCCTGCATTACAAATTGCGCCATTTGAAATCCAAGCCTATTGCATTGAAAGCTGTGTCATCTTTGTCGATTGTACTCAAATCAGCGCTGACCAATTAACACTATGGGGCAATATACAGCAGGCGCTTGTAGGGCAATTTTATGATTTAAAATGGCCTTTTCCAATGTTGCAGCTTCAAGATGGAAGAGGGGCTGCGATGTATATCCAAGGGTTTGTTGATGCTTTAAGGCAAGAGCGTAAAGTCATCAATCTTGGTCAATTGCCTTATTTAAACAATACTGAAATGTTTGAATTGGCAAGTTTACAAGAGATGATTGAGCAACCTTTATTAAAACGCCGTCTATGGCAATTTATGCAAAATAAACTGAATTAGTTTTCAAGATCTGTACTGAGAGGTTTTCTGGGATATGAATAAAAAAGTGGTTGTATTTAGTCAAATCGACTCAGAAGTTCAAGCAAAATTAGCAGAAAAATATCAGTTGGTTGTATTGAATCCTAAGCAAGGCGATATCAATGCACAAATTCGTCAAGCGGTTGTTGATGCAGACGCAATGATTGGTGCGGGTCGTTTGATTAATGAAAGCAATATAGCCACTGCAGAAAAATTAAAAATTATCTCCTCTGTCAGTGTAGGCTATGATAATTACGATGTTGATTATTTAAATCAAAAGAAAATCTGGTTGTCGAATACACCACACGTATTGACCGAAACGACTGCGGATTTGGCGTTTACTTTGTTGATGAGTGCTGCACGTAAAGTACCGAGTCTAGATCACTGGACCAAACAAGGTGAGTGGCAACGTACAGTCAATGCGACACAATTTGGTCAAGAAATTTTTGGTAAAACTTTAGGAATAATCGGTTTAGGTCATATCGGTGCAGCAATTGCACGACGTGGATTTTATGGCTTTAATATGAATATTTTGTATCATAATCGCCGTGAAAAAATCGAAGTTGCACAACAGTTTAATGCACAATATAAAAGTCTTGAAGCACTGTTAAAACAAGCTGATTTTGTTGTGGTTGCAGTAGACTTAAATAGCCAATCTAAAGCATTAATCGGTGCTCAAGAGTTTGCCTTGATGCAAAAGCATGCTGTTTTTGTCAATATTGCGCGTGGTTCAGTAGTGGATGAACAGGCATTAACTGAAGCTTTACAGAACCGTCAAATTTTTGCTGCGGGTCTAGATGTATACCAAAAAGAACCATTGCAACAATCGCCATTGTTTGAGTTGGATAATGTCGTGACTTTACCGCATATCGGCTCAGCAACTGCCGAGACGCGCAAGAAAATGGCGGAACTGGCTTTTCAAAATTTAGTCGATGCTTTGGAACAACGCACACCAAGATATTTAGTCAATGAAAACTTCTAGTGGATGTTGAATGTTTGCTGACAATGCAAATTACATATGAAATGTTTACAGCCCCCTAACACTTCATTGCGAATTTGTACTAAATTCAATGTTATATTTAGAATATTAAAATAATTGGGACGATCAATTGAACAAGACCTTCCTCAGCCTTTGTCTCTGCTTAAGCACTTCAATTAGCTCAGCTGATGATTTTCTGCAAACTCAAAATAGTACTCAATTTGAAGTACCTGAAATTGGCAGTGGGGTGGGATTTATTGATCAACAAAAAGAAAAAACCATTGGTGAAAAAGTTTATCGTCAAGTTCAACAGCAAATGCCAGTTCTGCAAGATCCTTGGCTGGAAGATCAGTTTATGCTGGTTTTTTCAAAAATTCTCAGTCAGACCCAGCTTTCACAGCCAGTAGGCTTGGTGGTGATCAAAGATGCTCAGATCAATGCATTTGCAGTACCTGGGGGCATGTTTGCCTTAAATAGTGGGATGATTACAGCTTCAAGTAATATGGATGAAGTTGCTAGTGTAATGGGACATGAAATTGCCCATGTCACACAACGTCATTACAGCCGTTCGCAGGAAGCATTTAAAGGTCAAGGTTTATTGGCGCTTGCAGGAATTATCGTCGGTGCTGCATTGGCGTCCAAAGCGGATGGTGATATTGGTGGCGCGGTGATGATGGGTACACAAGCTGCATTGATGGACAAGCAGCTCAGTTATAGCCGAAATCAAGAACGTGAAGCTGATCGGATTGGCATGCAGTTTATGTATGGGGCTGGATATGACCCAGAAAGTATGGCTGATTTCTTTGAAACCATGCATCGTTCTACCAGTCGTTTAAGTTTTTTACCTGATTTTTGGTTAACTCATCCCTTAACAACAGAGCGTATGAGTGAAGCAAGATTAAGGGCAAATCAATTTCCAAAAGTTCCTTTTCGTGCCCAGCAATCTGATTTTGATATTATTAAATGGTATACCGCAGTGATTTCGGGGCAAGCCACTGACCGTCAATTGCTGGCTTTAGCACAATCGAATAATTTAGCGGGTTTATTGGCTTTAAGTGAGTTTTATTTGCTGCAAGGTGATTATGACAATGCGCAAACACAGCTGAATTTAGCCAAGAAGGTTAACGCAGAACATACTTTGGTCACTTTGATTCAAACTGATATTTATTTAGGGCGAAATAATTTAGATGATGCCTATCAAACCATCATCACTAAGCAAATCATAACCCCAGAAAATCGCGCATTAAGTTATAAATTAGCCGAAGTTTATATTCGACAGCAGAAGCCCAAAGAAGCTGAGCAATTGGTCAATCGTTTTGTGAATAAAAATAATAAGGACATTATTGGCTGGCAATTGTTACAACAAGCGGCAAATTTAGATAAAAAGAATCCAATGCGTACAGTCAATGTGCTGAGAAATCGGGCGGAAGTTCAATATTGGTCTGGTGATGAAGAAAATGCAATTAAATCACTTTTACATGCCAAGCGCTTGGCTAAAGAGAATAATGCGATGAGTGCCCGTATCGATACACGCTTAAAAGTGATGCAAGATGAACGAAAGTTAAAAATTTAAAAGCTTGATTTAAAGAACTTAGAACTTGAGTTAAAAAACAAAAAATAATGGGTGATTTTAAATGTGCCATTAAAGAAAATTTACTTTCTATTCTTGCTTGAACAGGTTAAGCTAAAATCACTTAAAGTTATAATAAAGTATTTGATTCACATGAAGAAAATTTTAATCGCATGCAGCATTTTTTTCTATGCTCACTCAACATTTGCAGCAGTACCAGAAAGCTATGTTCGAGAAGTTGAGCGTATTTCGGCGCAATACAGTGCAGATATGAAATTTTTTTTACGTAGTCTAGATCCGAAATTGAGCCAGTTTAACCCGCAACAAGAGTCACAATTCTGTGGCATTGTTAAAAAATATGTCGATGATATGTATAAAACGACAGATGAAAATCGTCAATACCTCCCACCATCAGCGCAATCTATGACCAAACAAAATGTGATTGATAAAGTGATGTTGTCACCTGAAATGCAGTTACTTAAAAAATATAATATTCAGTGTGATTTGAAATAGGTTTATCTTTAACATCTTACATCTGAGCCACATTATTTATGGATTTTAACCAATTTCAAATTGAGAATGATCAGATTGTTCTCAACATCATTCAAGTATCTGATGCTGAAGATTTATATAGTGCAATAAAAAATAGTTTAACAGAGCTTAGAAAGTTTCCTGCAAGTTTAGTATGGGCATTGGAAGAACCTAATTTACCAGCTTCAATGGCATTTTGCCAATCTCGTTTGGTGGCGTTATTAAATAAAGAGAACTTTGTATTTATTATCCGTTTAAAAGAAACTGATGATTTTTTAGGGGTTGTTGATATCCATGCAATTGATTGGTTGCAAAATACTGCATCTATTGGGTTTTGGGGAAACTCAAAATTTAAGCAAAAAGGCTACATGTCACAAGCGCTAATACTATTTGTAAGTAGTTTATTCTCGAAATGGAATTTTTTGGGTTTAAATGCTTATGTCGATGTAGAAAATATATTGGCACGAAATTTATGTGAAAAAGCAGGGTTTTTGCTTAAAGATATTCAATATCAATCTGTACAAAATCCAGTCGATGGTGGTTTTAGAGATATTTGCCATTATCAGATAGAAAATAAATGAAGTGATATTGTAGATTGACGATTTTGGGCTATTTAACAAGAAACTATTTCATTGCAAAATAATTTTTATTAAAGTTGTTAAATAGACCAAATCAAACAGAAATTCAGATTTAAGAACGTTGGGTTTAGCCAAGTTTTGCTTTAATTTTTGCAGAAACTTGTGCTGGATCGGCACGTCCGGCTATGATCGGACGTAGAGAATTCATCACCTTACCCATATCTTTCATGCTAGTTGCACCTTGCGCAGTAATAGTTTGCGCAATGAGAGAATCAAGCTCGTCCTCTGACATAGCTTCAGGTAGAAACTGAGATAACACCTCAATTTCGGCTTGTTCTTTACTAGCTAAATCTTCACGGCCTGCACCTTTAAAGGCTTTGACCGATTCTTTACGTTGTTTGATTTGCTTTTCAATGACCGCAAGAACCTGAGTATCGTCAAGCTCTATGCGCTCATCGACTTCGATTTGCTTGATTGCTGCCTGTAGACCACGAATTACCGTTAACTTACCCATTTCTTTAGCACGCATTGTTGCTTTTAAAACATCAGTTATTTGGTTTTTTAAAGTAGTCATTTATCTGTCCAGGTGAGTCAATCAATCACAAATTAATCTTAGTAAAGGCGAGTAGTACGTACTGATTCACGCGCCAATTTCTTTTGGTAGCGTTTAACAGCAGCAGCTTTTTTACGTTTACGTTCTTGAGTAGGTTTCTCGTAGAATTCACGTTTACGAACATCAGCTAAAACACCAGCTTTTTCGCATGAACGTTTGAAACGACGGATAGCTACGTCTACTGGTTCGCCTTCTTTCAATTTAACTTGTGGCATGAAGAATCCTCATTAAGTTATGGATAAGATCAGGGTCGAATTACCCTAGATCACAAGTGAAGGTCAGTATTTTACTCATTTACATCTCATACCACAAGTCTATAATAGCTTTAGCAATATTTTGAAATGGGTAAAAGGCAATTTAATGATCGTTCTGGGCTTAGAAACTTCATGTGATGAAACAGGATTAGCGCTCTATGACAATGAAGTCGGCTTAAGAGGACAGGTGTTATATAGTCAAATTAAATTGCATGCAGAGTATGGTGGTGTCGTTCCTGAGTTGGCTTCTCGTGATCATGTTCGAAAGTTAATTCCTTTGATTAATCAACTTCTTGAGCAAAGCGGTGTGAAAAAATCAGAGATCGATGCAGTGGCGTATACGCGCGGCCCTGGCTTAATGGGTGCACTGATGACAGGGGCATTATTTGGTCGCACCTTGGCTTTTGCGCTGAATAAACCCGCGATTGGCGTGCATCATATGGAAGGTCATATGCTTGCTCCATTATTATCCGAAAATCCACCTGAATTTCCGTTTGTCGCATTATTAGTGTCAGGTGGACACACTCAATTGATGGCAGCACACGCAATTGGTGAGTACGAAATTCTAGGTGAGTCGATTGATGATGCTGCTGGTGAAGCTTTTGATAAAGTCGCTAAAATGTTGAAATTACCTTATCCCGGTGGTCCAAATATTTCAAAATTGGCGGAACAAGGTGACAAAAATGCTTTTGAATTTCCACGTCCAATGTTGCATCAAGGGCTAGATTTTTCATTTAGTGGTCTAAAAACTGCTGTTTCAGTGCAGTTAAAAAAATTAGGTGAAGAACAACGTGATGCAGATATTGCTGCTTCATTCCAAGAAGCTTTGGTGGATACTTTGGTTAAAAAGTCGATTAAAGCATTAAAACAGTCGGGTTTAAGACGGTTGGTGATTGCGGGCGGTGTCAGTGCCAATAAACGTTTAAGAGAGCGTTTAGAAGCAGATTTAGCTAAAATTAAAGCAACGGTTTATTATGCAGAACCTGCTTTGTGTACAGATAATGGCGCAATGATAGCGTTTGCAGGTTATCAGCGTTTAAAAGCTGGGCAAAAAGATGGTTTATCGGTGACGACAACACCACGTTGGCCAATGACTGAATTGACTAAACCTGAATTAGTTTAAGTCTGATATTGAACGGATTGTTAAATTTAAAAAAGAGGCGAAAGCCTCTTTTTTTTTGGATTTAAAATTTAACGCGAATAAGGCTTTCACATTTTGCTTTTGTTATCATAGTTATATTGAACCTGATCATCGTAATTTGATTCAAATTTTGTATGGCCATATTGATGACTGATGCTAAAACAATTTTTGATATTGCTATAAGTTTCATGTGTGCCAGGATGATCACCATCGAATTGCGAACCCATTAAGCATAATTTGGCGTCATTCAATGCAAATGTATAAGTGGGCTTCTTTTTGACATTGCCTTCATTATCTTCCCAACCCGTGAACTGATAATTGAGTGGATAGACAATCCCTGTTTGGGTATCTATAGCAACCATTTCTAAAGAATCTGAAGTTCCCGTATTGAGTAAAATATATTTTTTATTAAAATTAGGCTGCATTGATTTAAGCGCATTTTTGTATTTGGCAAGGTTGGCTTTAGAACAATAATCGCCATTAAAATAATCACTCTGACATTCAGAAACTTTTTTCAACGTCGTCCCAGCATATGCCAATTGTAGTGATGCAGAACAAACAATCAGTGATAGGGCAAAAAATCTTTTCATTTATACTGACTTTGAATGTGTATTTATACAGTTTATCGCATTTCTTTTACTGTGGTTTATCTGATTTCATGATAGAAAATAATCAGAATATTAAAAAATGAGATTGGCATATGGACTTATTGTCTTCTGAACAGCATATCAACCTAAGCAATATTGACACAGATCTTCAGCTTTATAAAAAATTTAGCCAAGGCGTGCGTTTACCTTATGAGGTTTTAAACATTCACAATATTCCTGATGGTGCAAAACCCGGCCATTTTATCGAGCTTCGTTGTGGTGGGTTTGGTTCAGAAATTTCAGCTCACCCTACAGAAAAGTATCAATTCTATGCACTTACAGATCGTGGGCCGAATACCACGTATAACGTCAATCAGGATCATGGCAAAATCTTTTTAGATCCTGAATATACCCCTAAAATTGGATTATTTGAGTTAAAAAAAGATGGAACTATTCAGAAAATAAAAGAAATTTTATTAAAAGATCCAATGGGCAGAAATATTACAGGTTTGCCTAATCAGCATTTTGGCGCAAGTAAAGAAATTGCCTATGACCAAGATGGAAAGAAATTAGCCATAGGGACAGATGAATTTGGATTGGATGCTGAAGGTTTGGTTGCACTCAAAGATGGTACTTTTTGGGTCAGCGATGAATATGGTCCTCATATTGTGCATTTTAATGCAGATGGGCTAGAAATTGATCGTATCAATGCCTATGTTTTAGATGAGCGCAGAACATCGGGTTATTTATTACCTCAAGAATATGCCAATAGACGCCAGAATCGAGGAATGGAAGGTTTAACCATTACACCCGATCAAAAAAAGCTGGTGGGCATTATGCAATCCACCATGAGCAATCCCGATGCTTCAGTAAGCAAATCAGATCTTGTGCGTATTGTGATGATTGATTTAGAAAGCAAAGTCGTTTCTCAGTATTTGTATCAACAAGAAGGGGGTGCAAAGACCTATTCAAATACAGCAATTACAGCCTTGAGTTCCACGCAATTTCTAGTCGCAGAACGTGATGATGATTTCTATAAAGATAATCCTCAAGCATTTAAACGGATTTATAAAATCAATCTGCAACATGCCACTGATTTGGAAAAGCTAAAGCCAAGTTCAACGATTCGGCAAGATGAACAATTCGGTCTGTTGATAGCGGAACAAACCCTAGAACAATATGTGTTAACAGCAGGCTGGAGTGGTCTGGCTCAACAGGGTATCTACCCAGTAGAAAAAACCTTAGTGGTGGATTTGGTTGCGCGGTTACAGTATCCGCACGATAAAATTGAAGGTCTATGGGTGATTGATGAACAGCATTTAGGGGTTCTCAATGATGATGATTATGCTTTTTCTGAAACGGATGGGGTATTGGAACAAAAGTATTTGGATCACGATAAAAATATCATTGATGGCAATACACTCTATATCCTTGATCAATTGGATTTAACAGCAGATTAAGTATTTATTCATTCAAGATAAAATTAAACCGCCAAATTAATTTGGCGGTTTAATGAATGTATTTACGATTAACTTTGTGCTGGTTTTAAACTTGATTCAAGTATTAAGCTTGATTCAGATATTAAACTAGTATTCCCAGAACATCCGTTGAATTTCTTTTGCATCTTTGGTTTTGGTCAGTGCTAAAGCAGCTAAAAGTTTTGCTTTTTGCGGATTTAAATCGTGAGCAACCACCCAACCATATTTATCATCAGGCTGTTCAGCATTACGTAACACAAAACCTTGTGGAACGCGTGAAGAACGAATGATCTGTACACCTTGTTGCTGGAGTTGGTTTAATGTCGGAACAATATAGTTGGCAACAGAACCATTACCTGTACCTGCATGAATAATGGCTTTAGCACCCGCTTTCGCATAGGCCACATAGGCATCTGGAAGCATATTGCCTGAACCATAAACGATTTGAACGATTGGTAGCGCATCACCCTGAATGTTTTCAATATTAAACTCAGAGCTATTGTTAAAACGTTTTGCAACGTTTCTAAACCAATAAGGTTTACCTTCAACCAGTGTACCTAAAGCACCCCATTGGCTGACAAAAGCATCGGTATGAATATTGATGGTCTTTGACACATCACGTGCTGCAAAAATATCATCATTCATTAACACAAAAACGCCTTTGCCTTTGGCACTGTCTGCGGCAGCAAGCGCAACAGCACTATAAAGGTTCAAAGGGCCGTCAGCTGAAAGCGCTGAAGGTGGACGCATGGAACCAACAACGACAATTGGTTTATCTGTATGAACTGTAAGACTTAGAAAATAAGCAGTTTCTTCTAAAGTATCTGTACCATGGGTAATCACCACGCCATTCACATCAGGCTTTTTAACCAATTCGTTCACTTTGCGTGCAATGGTTAAAAGCTCTTTGTCAGTGATGCTTTCTGAAGCAACCTGTAAAGCCTGTACGCCTGTAACATTGGCAAGATTTTGAATTTGCGGAACTGCATTCAATAAATCATCTACAGGAACTTTCGCAGCAGTATATGTTGCGCTATTTGTAGAACTTGCTCCAGCACCCGCGATCGTACCGCCAGTTGCGACGACAACGACATTATTTTTTGCATAACTCGTAAAGGGTAAAAGCATGCCAATTGCAAGTGTAAGTGCAGTAACCGTCTTTTTCATAAACTATCCTTTTCAATCATTGTTCTGGTCATAAGCATTTTTTGTACCAGTTTTTAAATCTATATAAATACTGAGCTGTTGCCCATACTTATTTAAAAATGTAATTTTTCAAATAATCACTCAAATTTATAGTTACATACTATTAAAACTGGATAAAGTGCTTGCCAGTGCGTTTTTTCAGCATTCAATGAAGATGTTGTGCAATATAACGTCAATGACTAAGTTTTTAGTTGTACAGATGAATTGAGCAATAAAAAAAGGCATTCAATTTTGAATGCCTTTTTGAGCTTATCTTTACTTTATAAAGATTAACGCATTTTTGCCAAGAAACGACTTAAGCGGTTCATTGCTTCACGTAATTCATTTTCTGCAGGAAGGAATACCACACGGAAATGATCAGGTGTAGGCCAGTTAAAACCTGTTCCTTGAACCAGTAAAACTTTTTCAGCTTTGAGGAAATCTAACATGAATTTTTCATCATCTTCAATTGGATAGATTTCAGGATCCAGCCTAGGGAAACAATACATTGCACCTTCTGGTTTTACGCACGACACGCCAGGAATATCGTTAAGCATTTCCCAAGCAATATTGCGTTGTTCATATAAACGACCACCTGGGCGGATCAAATCATTAATTGATTGATATCCACCTAAAGCAGTTTGAATCGCATATTGGGCTTGATGGTTGGCACATAAACGCATAGAGGCAAGCATGTCCAAGCCTTCAATGTAATCCATTGCACGAGACTTATCACCCGTAATCGCCATCCAACCAGAACGGTAACCTGCAATACGATAGGCTTTAGATAAACCATTAAAAGAAACACATAAATGGTTTCCTGCTAATGCTGCAACAGAGACATGTTCGATACCGTCATACACAATTTTGTCGTAAATTTCATCTGCAAATAAAATCAGATCATGTTTTTTTGCCAATGCGACAATCTGTTCTAAAACATGGCGTGGATAGACTGAACCTGTTGGATTGTTTGGGTTAATCACCACAATACCACGAGTATTCGGGGTGATTTTACTTTCCATATCCGCCATATCAGGATACCAGTAGTTTTGGTCATCACATTTATAGTGAATCGCTGTACCACCTGATAGATTTACGGCTGCCGTCCATAATGGGTAATCTGGCATTGGAACCAGCATTTCATCGCCATCATCCAATAAACCTTGCATCGCCATAACGATCAGTTCAGATACACCATTCCCGATATACACATCTTTAACATGTAAATCCAAGATACCTTTTTGCTGATAATACTGACAGATGGCTTTACGCGCAGGGAAGATTCCTTTTGAATCTGTATAACCGACAGCATTAGGCAAATTTAAAGCCACATCATTGATAATTTCTTGCGGGGCTTCAAAGCCGAACGGGGCGGGGTTACCGATATTTAATTTAATAATTTTATGACCGGCTTCTTCCATCTCATTGGCCGCTCGTAACACTGGTCCACGAATGTCGTAGCAAACATGCTCTAGCTTTGACGATTTCTTGATTTCACGTGGGGTTGTGTTACCTAAAACGGACATAATTTTATCCAATTATTTTGAGTTAAAAAAATAGATTACTGAAATATCACAATCTATGTTGAAATTTAGCTAGAAATTTTCCAAGCTCTAGCGTAAATATGGAAGTACTGAAGCATGACATTGAATGTCAAAGATTTAAAGGAGTTTAATGATGGGAAAACTCAATAAAACAGACCGAGAATGGCAAAGAGAGTTATCACCAGAGGAATTTAAAATCACTCGACAAAAGGGCACTGAAGCTGCCTTTACTGGAAAGTATTGGAATTCCAAGCAGCATGGAACCTATGTATGTCGATGTTGTGGGGAAGAATTATTCTCTTCAGAAACCAAATATGACAGTGGTTGTGGTTGGCCGAGCTTTTTTAAACCGATCAATAATACTGTTATAGAAGAACAAGATGATCATTCACATGGTATGGAACGTGTAGAAATTATATGCCATCATTGCGACGCTCATTTGGGGCATGTATTTGAAGATGGACCACAACCAACGGGCTTACGCTACTGCGTAAATTCCGCTTCTTTAGAATTAAAATCACAAGAAAAAGGCGACGAGGAAACGTATCCATGACCAACATTTATCAGTTTGAGGCTGAGCTGTTAGAGGGTGAAAATAAATCTTTTTCTGATTATGAAGGAAAAGTTTTATTGATTGTAAATACTGCAAGTAAATGTGGCTTTACTCCACAATTTGCAGGATTAGAAAAGGTTTACGAGAAATATAAAGACCAAGGTCTTGAAGTTTTAGGATTTCCTTGTAACCAGTTCGGTGGACAAGACCCCGGTACAAATGAGCAAATCGGCACTTATTGCCAACGCAATTATGGTGTTTCTTTTCCAATGTTCGCTAAAGTGAATGTAAAAGGACCTGAAGCGCATGTGATATTCCGTTATTTAACCAATAACAGTAAGGGCATACTCGGCAGTGGCATTAAGTGGAATTTCACCAAATTCTTAATAAATAAGAAAGGTGAAGTGATTAACCGCTATGCTCCAACCACGAAGCCTGAGGATATAGAACAGGATATTGAAAAAGCTTTAGCAGAATAACCTGTTGTATAGACCAAAATAAGACTGAGGATATGATGCAATTAGACACTGCAGTTGAATTTTGGACTGATCCGCAAATGCCCTATGTCGAAACACGTAGGGCATGTCAAAGTCGTATTTGCTATAAATCACATAGCCATCCGACCTTTTCGATTGGTGCTGTGGATTGTGGAATAAGTCGCTTTAGTAGCTATTTTGCCAGCGAAGAGCAAATTCAAACAGGAAGCGTAGTAATCATTCCTGCTGAGGTGGAACACGCATGTAATCCACTGGAAAATCAAGCATGGAGTTATCAAATGATGCATCTAGATGCACATTGGGTTGCTCAACTTTTTTCAGAATTAGTCAAAGATATTGAGCAGCTTTATCCCCATCATATTCCGTTGCTAAAACCACAAATTTTAACAAACTCACATATATACCAAGCATTTACGCAGTTAAATCAGCTGTTATTTGATCCAACCATATCGATTTTATTCAAACAACAACAATTAATTGAAGTCCTGAGTGAAATATTATTGCCCAATTTTGAATTTACGTTATTAAAGCAGTCTGATTATTTTCAAAAGCATTTGGGTGCAATGATTGATGATATGAATCACAGTAAACAGATGCTTTCTTTAGAAGATCTCAGTCAAAGTCTAGGGATTAGTCGTTATGCCATTATTCGCTTGTTTAAAAATAATTTTGGCTTAACACCACATGCGTATCAATTAAATCAAAAAATAAATATAGCCAGAAAGCGTTTGAAGTCTGGAGAAGCAATTATTCAAGTTGCACATGATTTGGGATTTACAGACCAAAGTCATTTTCATCATGTGTTTAAATCGCATACTGGAATCACACCGAAGCAGTTTCAAGCTCAGTTTGTCATGCTCTAACTGCGCAATTATCTACAAGATAATAGGTTCTAAAAATATTTAAGCTTATCTAAATATTTTTTGGATCGAGTAATGCAACTGTTCATTATTGTGATTGTCACCCATTTCATTGCTTTGCTTTCACCGGGCCCTGATTTTTTTCTTATTTTAACTTCGTTGTTTCGAAATGGACCACATGCGGCGAGAGCTGTTTGCTTAGGGATCGTCTTGGGAAATGTTGCCGTGATTGGTCTTATTTTGAGCGCATTGTTTTTTCTTGGCAAACTCGATGATGAAATTTTAAAGCTGGTAAAATGGGGCTGTATTGCTTATTTAAGTTATTTGTCTTATCGGTGTTTCATATTTGCACAACAAGCTAAGCTAATAGGGGATTATCATCTAGAACACCAAAATAAACCAACCTTTGCATGGATGAAATATGTCTTACTGGGGGTACAGTCGAGTTTATTAAATCCTAAAAATATTCTGTTTTATAGCAGTATTATTATGGCAATTTATCAACACTATAATGTTGTTCAACTGACTTTAACCTGTCTGTGGATGGTGAGTGTAGTTTTGATCTGGAACTTGTTTTTGGTGCGATTGATGACTCAAAATAAAGCTATGCATTGGTTTAAAACCAAAATCAAATATATTTATTATCTTTCATCCTTTTGCTTTGGCTTATTTGCTGCGGCTTTGTTGCTGAATTAATCAAATAAAATTAGCTCAAATAAAAACATGCCTATCTAATAAAGATCTAGATAGGCATTCTCTTTTACATTATGTTGTCATCTGATTCAATTTTAAAAATCAAGAATGAGATACGCTTGCTTCGTTCGATTTATTGGCTTTATTACGTTTGAATAACATGTTGTGAATATCATCAATAAAGGTATACACAACAGGAATAACCAATAATGACAAGAAGGTACTGGTAATCAGTCCACCAATTACAGAGATTGCCATCGGTGCTCTAAAACTTGGATCTGTACCTATTCCTAAGGCAATCGGAAACATACCTGCGCCCATCGCTAAAGTGGTCATAATAATGGGCCGTGCACGCTTATGGCAGGCATCTAAGAGCGCATTCATACGTGAATACTGCCGTTCATTACGGGCGATAATTGCATAATCGACCAAAAGAATCGAGTTTTTACTGGCAATTCCCATCAACATGATTAAGCCAATCAAACTTGGCATCGAAAAACTACTTTTTGCTAAAAGCAGTAGCACAAACGCACCACCCAGTGCCAAAGGCAATGCCACTAAAATGGTGATCGGTTGTAAGAAGTCTTTAAACAGTAGCACCAAGACCACATAGATACACAATACGCCTGTTAGCATAGCTAAACCAAAGCTTGCAAAGAGCTGTTCCATCACATCGGCATCACCCAGATTGGTACGTTTTACTGTCGGAGGTAAGTTTTTGATGGTTGGAAGTTTATCTACAGCAGCCGCAACATCGCCTAAAGGCTGATCATTGAGCTCAATATTAAAGTTGATGTTACGTAAACGGTTAAAACGGTCAATTTGTGAAGGACCACTTTCAATATTGACTTGTGCAATGGTGCCTAACATCACTGGACCTTTACTACCAGTAATCATCAAGCGTTTAATCAGATCTTGGTCTTGACGTGCAGACAATGGCAGTTTGATGACAATCGGAATTTGTCGTTGCGAAAGGTTTAATTTTGCCAAGTTCTGATCAAAATCTCCCGCCGTGGCAATACGCACAGTTTCAGCGATATTTTGTGTGGTAATGCCTAAATCCGCAGCTTTTGCAAAGTCAGGGCGAATTACCAATTCAGGGCGAATCAATGCTGCGCTTGAGGTAATACTACCAATATTTGGAATAGTACGGATTTCTCGTTCTACTTGACGTGCTGTTGTGATTAGTACATCAGGGTCATCACCTGACAGCGCAATTTGATATTGGCTGTTATTGCCTGCAATACCGACTTGAATCCGTGCACCAGGCAGTGGAGCTAAACGTTGGCGCAAGTCATTTTCAATTTTTTGCAAACTTGCAGCACGGTCTGAACGTGCTGTGACTTGAATGGTTAAGGTTGCTTTTCTTGGTTCACTTGATGCACCACCTGCAAAAGGATCTGTACCTGCTGAACCACCACCAATCGTGGTATAGACACTTTTAATTTCAGGATGATCCTTAATTAAACTACGCGCGTATTCTGCTGCTTTTAAGGTATCTGGAAATTGTGAACCTGGTGGAAGCTCAACACGCACTTGGGTCTGCCCAGTGTCAGGTGGTGGAACAAAGCCTGTAGGGAGTAATGGGATGAGCATCAATGAAGCAATAAAAAATATGATGGCACTGCTTAAGGTGATCCAACGATGATTTAAACACCACGTGACCATCCGCATATATGCGCGCATCACCCGACCATCTTTGGCACGATCATGTTGAAGTTCGAGATCACCATGATCTTTGATTGGTTGGCTTTGATCATCTAATACTTGATTGTCATGATGACTTTCAACTTTACCAACCCAAGGTTTAAGAATATAGGCTGACATCATAGGCGTCAGTAAGCGTGCCACCAAGAGTGAGGCAAAAATAGCCAAAGCCGCTGTCCAGCCAAATTGCACAAAGAATTTACCTGCAATACCACTCATAAAGGCAGTGGGTAAGAACACTGCAATCAAGGTAAAAGTGGTGGCAATCACGGCTAAACCAATTTCATCGGCTGCCTCCATGGCCGCTTCATAAGGTGTTTTCCCCATTCGAAGATGCCGGATGATATTTTCAATTTCTACAATGGCATCATCAACCAGTATTCCCACAACCAACGACATGGCTAACAGTGTGACAATATTTAAAGTAAAACCTAAGTAATACATGCCAATTAGGGCAGGTAGAATGGACAAAGGCAGGGCAGTTGCCGCAATGATCGTGGCACGCCAATCTCGTAAAAATAACCAAACCACCAAGATTGCAAGAAGTGCGCCTTCATACAGCAAGGACATTGAGCCTTTATAGTTATCAACCACAGGATTTACAAAGTTAAATGCTTCAGTGATTTTAATATCAGGATGCGCCGCTTTTAATGTTTCAAGTGCCTCTTTTACTCCGATTTCAACATCAACTTCACTTGCACCTTTACTGCGGGTAATTTCAAAGCCAATCACAGGGTGGCCATTTAACAGTGCAGCAGAACGTCTTTCAGCAATGCCGTCGCGAATGTTGGCAACTTGATCCAGCCGAATATGGCGACCATCACTCAAGGCAATATCCATTGCTGCAATTTCAGCAGCAGTTTTTACTGTGGCAATGGTACGAATAGACTGTTCACTGCCGCCTATTTTGGTTTGTCCGCCAGATGCATCTTGTTGAACAAGGCGTAATTGTCGGGTGATGTCTGTTGCTGTGGCATTTAATGCTAAGAGTTTTTCAGGATCTAATTCAACATCAACTTGACGCGTGACGCCGCCTACACGAGAAACCGCACCAACGCCTTTGACTTTTAACATTGCACGTGCAACATCGTAATCCACAAACCAAGACAACGCTTCCTCATCCATACGAGGGGACTGAATGGTATAGGTGAGAATTGGTGAACCTGAAAGGTTGATTTTACTGACAATTGGATCACGAAGATCTGCGGGTAAATCTGAACGTACTTGTGAAACCGCATTACGGACATCATCAACAGCTTCTTGCAGTGGTTTTTCCAGTTGAAACTCTGCAGTTACGGTGACTACACCATCTTGGATATTGGTATATTGATTTTTAAGTCCCTGTAAAGTTGCAATCGAGTTCTCAATTTTACGTGCAACTTCTGTTTCCAGTTGCGGCGGTGCTGCACCGGGTAAAGCCGCTGTGACCGTGACCATTGGTAATTCAATATCGGGAAATTGTTGTATTTTCATCCAATGAAAGCACATCAAACCCGCTAAACCAAGCATGATAAAAAGCAAGATACCGGGAATCGGATTTTTAATCGACCAAGCGGAGAAATTCATGTTATTTCTCCTGCGTGCTAACGAGTTGTTTGGTCAATGGTGTATCTGGAATGGCATGACCACGTTTGATTAAATCACCATCTGACAAGAATCCTGTTCCAGATGCAACCAGTTGAGTGTTTGCTGCTAAATCAACAATTTCAACACGATCATTTAAACGTCGACCAAGTGTGACTTTCTGTTGAGTTACTCGATTATCTTTATTGACAATAAACACATAAGAGAAACCATCACGTAAGAGTACTGCGGTTTGAGGCACTGTTAGTGCTGGCTTTTCGCCTAGATCAAACTCACCTTTGACAAACATACCCATACGAACAGCATCAGTGGTAGGTATATCCACATAGACCAAACCATAACGTGTTTGCGGGTCAATGACTGGTGCAATCATCCGAACGCTACCTGAAACGGCTGAACGGCTAGGATCAGGTGAGGTGATATGCGCTGTCATGCCTTTTTTAAGTTTATATAAGTCTGTCGAGGTTACTTCGGCACGCCATTCCAAACGGTTATCACGGATCAAACGGAACAGTTCTTGTCCCGTTTGTGCCAATGAGCCAACTGTTGCTGTACGTGCTGAAATAACCCCATGATCGGGTGCAATCACTTGGGTTTGCGTTAAACGAAGCTGATTACTGTCAATTTGGGCTTTGGCTGCATCTAAGCGGGCTTGTGCTGTACTTTGAGAAGTCAGGTATTTTGTCGCTTCTTGTTGTGAAATTGCACCGGTATTTTTGAGTTGTTGAATACGTTGATTATTGATACTGGCATCAGCTAGCACAGCTTTCGCTTCTGCATAATTGGCCTTTGCTGTCGCCAATTCAGCACGAATACTTTCACTGTTAATTTCAGCCAAAACTTGCCCACGTTGTACGCTATCTCCAACGTTGACATTGACTTTGGTAATTCGTTGCCCCGAAAGTTCACTGCCAATCACCACTTCTTGCCATGCAGCAATATTGCCATTGGCTGTAAAGTTTTGCTTCCAGTTTTGTAGCTCGGGTTGTATCACCGTTACAGTCAGTGCTGGTTTTGCGCTAGAAGCGGATGTTGCTGCATTTTCTGGAGAAGGCTGCTTTTTATTTGAAGATTTCCATCCAATAAAAGCTACGATTAGCACAATAAAAATAATTGCAATAATGATCCCGAGTTTTGAGTTTATGCGCTTTTTTTTCATTGGGTCATGCGATTTCATTTTAGTTTTTTAAATGAGTAGAGATAAGTTGAGTATCTCTAAAGGCTCTATGTTTGGTCAAGTTGCAATACAGCGCTTAATGTGATTTTTTGAAAGTTAAGCGGCTGAATTTTGCTATAGAGAGGTTGTTGAAGTTAGTGATATTTGTTGTTTTAAGGCCTTGATTATTAGATGGCTTGAGCGGTTAAAATTATTTATATGTTTTTAATATAGAAACCATCAAGATCAGCATAATTTTGTATAAAAACTACAAGACTACGCTTAATTTATAATATTTTTTAATAAATAAATACCATGAGATATTGTTTTTTTATTTAAAAAAACATGCTTATAAAATGAGAAAGCAAGTTTAAGTAAGAGTGATTATCATTTAATATGGCGGCTTAATTTAGATGACTGTTTTAGAGCCTCCTATGCGAAAAATTAAACCCTTAATTGTGATGATGGCAGTGGCGACAAGTGCTGCAATTGCGCATGCTGAACAACAAGATGCTTCATTGTCTCAGTCGAGCAATGGTAATGCAAAACAACTGAGTACGATTACAGTAGTCGCAAGTGCAGATGCATCAGCAGAGGGTTTAATGCCAGCATTTGCTGGAGGGCAGGTGGCTTCTGGTGGTAAAGTTGGGATATTTGGCAATCAGAAAAATATAGATACACCGTTTAATCTAACCAGCTATACCAATCAATATATTCAAGAGCGACAAGCAAAAAGTGTTGGGGATGTTTTAAAAGCGGATCCAAGTGTTCGTGTCGGACGCGGTTTTGGTAATTTCCAAGAAAATTATTATATTCGTGGCTTTAACTTGGGCTCAGACGACACAGCCTATAATGGCTTATATTCAATTTTACCACGTCAGTATATTCCTGCAGAGCTGTTTGAACGTGTTGAAGTATTAAAAGGGGCATCCTCATTTTTAAATGGAGCAATGCCAAGTAATGGTGGGATTGGTGGTGCAATTAACTTATTGCCGAAACGTGCAAGTAACGAACCACTTAATCGTGTCACAGTAGGTACGGACTTCAATGGAGGTTATATTGCCAATGATATTTCTCGCCGTTTTGGTGAAGATCAACAATTCGGCGTACGAGTAAACACAGCATATCATGGCGGTGATACTGCTGTTGATAATGAAGAAGCATCTTTAGGCTTAGCTTCTATAGGTTTGGATTACCGTGGTGATCGTTTACGTCTTTCTGGCGATATGGGTTATGTGAATAATCGTTTAAAAGCGACTCGTCCAAACGTGACTTTAGGCACGGGTATTACCGAGATTCCGAAAGCAATTGATGGCTCAGATAACTTTGCACAAAAATGGACGTATTCAAATGAAGAGGATGTATTCGGAAGTTATCGTGCTGAATATGATTTAGCAGATAATTTAACAGCTTATGCTGCTTATGGTTTTCGACATGGCGAAGAGCAAAACAGTTTAGCAAATATGACATTGACCAATCAGACAACAGGCGCGGGAACCATTTATCGATTTGACAATGCGCGTGTAGATATGGTCAATACTGGTGAAGTTGGTGTGCGTAGTAAAGTAAACACAGGTTCAATTGAACATAATTTAGTGCTATCTGCATCGGCATTTCAACAGAACACCCGCAATGCTTATGTGATGGACTATAAAAATACATTAGCCAACAATATCTATAATCCAATCCAGTATGATCAACCTGCTTATTCACAAAATGCGTTGTTTGGGAATAACTTAGATACACCTAAATTAACGACTCGGACGCGTTTAAGAAGTATTGCCATTGGCGATAACCTCAAAGCTTTAGATGATAAATTAACAGTCATGCTCGGTGGACGTTATCAAACCATCATGCAAGAAAACTATAATTATGGAACTTCAACTAAATCAGGTGAGTATGATGAAAGTAAGTTTACCCCTGCTTTGGGTCTAAGTTATAAAATTCTGCCTGAAGTTTCAGTTTATGCAAATTATATTGAATCTTTAGCTAAAGGTTTGAGTAATACCAATTCAACGACGAAAGAAACCACAACACTCAAACCATTCGTTGCTAAACAAAAAGAAATTGGTGTCAAATATGAAAATGATCAGTTTGGTGCAAGCCTAAGTTTGTTTGATATCGATAAGCAGCGCGCAGTACTTGAAAACAATATTTTTAGTGATGCGGGTAAATATGTACATCGTGGTGTTGAACTCAATACTTTTGGTCAATTGACGGATTCTTTAAAAGTGTTAGGTGGTGCAACTTGGATTGATGCAAAGCAAAAAAATACAGGAAATGTTAACTACGATAATAAAAAGGAAGTGGGTGTTGCAGAATTTCAAGCAAATGTTGGTGCTGATTGGAAATTGCCAACAGTTCACGATGTGTCTTTAAATGCTCAAGTCACCTATACAGGTTCGACTTATGCGAGTTTAGACAACAAATTGAAAGTAGGTGATTGGACAACTTTAGATCTTGGTGCGACATATAAAACTCAGTTGGGGCAAACACCGACAACTTTTAATTTCCGTGTAAATAATGTCTTCGATAAAAATTATTGGTCATCAGTTGGTCTATTCGACAACATCAACAGTACTTCTAACACGAATAACGGTTACTTGGTTGCTGGGCAACCTCGTACATTCATGTTAAGTGCGGCATTTGATTTTTAAATACCACAAAAAATGCCCCAAATTTGGGGCATTTTTTATAACAGTATATTTTTATAAAATAGCTTTTAAACGTTGTATCACTTGCTCACATTGAGCAATATCTGCGACCAATGCCATACGAACATGACCTTCACCAGGATTGCCTTGTTCAGTATCACGAGACAAATAACGCCCCGGTAAAACTTTAATGTTGGCTTTTTCCATTAACATTTTGGCAAAGTTTTCATCATGATCAACTTTTAACCAATAATAAAAACCTGCATCGGGCTTTTGTAATGGTAAAAGATGGCCGAGTTCATTTTGGAACAACTCAAATTTGGCACGATACAGTCTGCGATTTTCTTCAACATGTGTTTCATCGTTCCAAGCAACAATTGAAGCCAATTGATGTTGGACTGGCATTGCAGCGCCGTGATAAGTACGCAATTTTAAATAAGGTTTAAGTAAGTTTGCATCCCCAGCAACAAAACCTGAGCGCATACCCGGTAGGTTTGAACGCTTAGACAGAGAATGGAATACGATACAATTTTTATAGTCGTCACGACCTAATTCAGCACAGACTTCTAATAAACCGATCGGTGCTTCATCAAACCACAATTCTGAGTAACATTCATCAGAAGCAATCACAAAGTCATATTGGTCAGAAAGTGCAATTAGCTTTTTAAATTGTGCTTTTGAAAGTACCGCACCAGTAGGATTTCCCGGCGTACAAACAAACAAAAGTGCAGTTTTTTCCCAAACTTCAGCAGGTACAGCATCAAAATCACCGAGGTAATTGTTGTCTTCGGTACAGTTGACAAAGTATGGCTTGGCACCAGCTAAAAGAGTCGCACCTTCATAAATCTGATAGAACGGATTAGGCATTACCACATAAGGTGCATCATCACGATTAATCAAGGCCTGTACAAAAGAGAAAATCCCTTCACGTGTACCTGTAACTGGAAGAACATGATCTTCCGCACTGATCGCATTCAGTTTAAAACGACGGGTTAGCCACTGAGCAATACTTTCACGAAGTTCTGGTAAACCTTTGCTGTTTGGATAAGTTGAAAGGTGCTGAAAATTATCAATGATCGCTTGCTTCACAAACTCAGGAGCAGGATGCTTTGGTTCTCCAATTGAAAGTGGGATCAAAGGTAAATCTGCAGGTTTTACATCCTGAAAAAGCTGGCTTAACTTTTCAAATGGATAAGGATGTAATAAAGACAAACTAGAGTTCATGAAACAATTACCACGATAGAAAGTAAGATTAATGTTGCCCACAGATTTGATTTGATGCTTCATCTAATGCCGCTTTTAATTTTGCGGTAAAGACTTCAGCCTCAGCTTCAGTGAGGGGGGTGCCATCTTTTTTGGTGACAAAGAAAATATCTTCTGCTTTTTCACCCAGCGTGGCGATTCTAGCAGAATGTATGTCTAAACCTTGCATCATAAATAAACCACCAACGCGTGCAAGTAAGCCCGGTTGGTCAAGGGTAGAGATTTCTACCATATTTTGCTGCAAAGCTTCGTTAAGTGTTACATCCACGGTATTTTCAATATCGAAGTGGCGAAGTTGACGTGGAATACGACGTTGCATCAAACCCGGATATTTATCTGATTCGCTTAAGGCTTTAATTAACGCCTGTTTGACTGTTTCTTCACGTTCAGGATCGGTTAATAAGGTACCGAAACGATCCAAGACCACATAAGTATCTAAACTAAAGGCTTTGGTTGCAGTGATAATCCGTGCATCTTGGACATCCAGATTCATACGATCCAAAATTGCCACTGTAGTGGCAAACAGATTGGGTTGGTCTTGAGTATAAATAAAGATCTGTACAGCATCTTGTGCTGCTTTACGGTGCGCACGCATGAGCACCAATGGTGCAGGGTTGTCGCCGTGTTGCAAAATGGCACGAGTATGCCATGCAATTTCATCTGCGGATTCTTTAAGGAAGTATTCGTCCCCAAGCTCTTGCCAAACCTTTTCAACTTGATCGAGTGGAAACTCATCCACCAAGACTTCGCTTGCAGAGAATTTGGTATCTTCAATCAGCATTTGATAATCAACAGGTCGACCCAAACCAGAACGAATTACATCACGCGCATGGGTATAGAGTTGACGCATCAAAGAAGAGCGCCATGTATTCCAAAGTTTTGGATTGGTGGCATTGATATCGGCAACCGTCAGCGTATAGAGATAATCTAAATGCTCCATATCACCAAGCTTTTCAGCAAACTCTTTCACCACATCTGGATCTGAAATATCTTTTTTCTGTGCGGTCATCGACATCAGTAAATGGTTTTGGATGAGCCAAGCAACCAGATTACATTCGCGCTCAGTAAACCCATGGGCAAGACAGAATTCAATTGCATCTTCAGCGCCAAGTTCACTGTGATCTCCACCACGGCCTTTGGCAATATCATGGAATAATGCAGCAAGGAATACGATGTCACGGCGGACTAAGCGTTGAAATACAGAACTGACAACAGGATAGTCTTTGGCAAAGCCGGGTTCTTTAAAACGATTTAAGTTACGAATTAACAGTAAGGTATGTGCATCGACGGTATAAATATGGAACAAGTCATATTGCATCAGCCCCATGATTTGACCAAATGCAGGAATATAATTTCCTAATACACCATAACGCTTCATTGCCACCATGGTTTCATATAAACGATATGGAGAGCGGATAATCGCCATGAATAATGCTTGATGGGTCGGATTATCACGAAATGCTTGATCAATGCGTTTTGCTGCTAAAGTCAAAAGACGCAATGTACGTGCACGAATACCCTCGATTTCAGGGCGATTCGCTAAGATATAGAAAATTTCTAAAATAGCGCTTGGATTTTCTGAAAAGGTTTTATGTTGTTGAACGGCAAGCTTGCCATCAACCAATTTAAAATGTTCGTTAATATTTTCGATTTTACGTTCATAGTCGGGTAAGCGTGGGGTAATCACCGATTCATTAAAATAAGCCAATAACATTTCATTTAAGGTCGAAACCTGTTGCGCGGTACGATAATAACGCTTCATGAACTGTTCAATTGGATAATTTGGATGATGATCATCTTCTCGTGTATAGCCAAATTTAGCTGCAATATCACGTTGATAATCAAACAATAGGCGATTTTCATCACGTTTGGTTAAACGGTGTAAATGATGGCGGATTTCCCAAAGAAAGTTTTCAGCTTCTTCTAGGACGCCCAATTCAAATTCAGAAATAAAACCCAAATGAACTAGGTCGTAAATACGATTGACCCGAAAATGCCGTTTGGCAATCCAGCCAATTTGGTTAATGTCCCGAATACCACCGGGTGCATTTTTAATATCGGGTTCTAAATTACTTTCAGTATTGTTATGTTGCGCATAACGTTGCGCTTGTTCATCCATCTTGGCATCAAAGAAAGTCTTATCTGTCCAAGTTTGGGAAACTACACGACGAGGCCATCTTGCCAGATGTTGATTGCCAATAATTAATCGCGCTTCAATCAGCGAGGTTGCCACAGTGAGATCATTGGTGGCTTGTTCAAAACAACTTCGGATGGTACGTACACTGACACCCGGTTTAAAATTCCCCACATCCCAAAGTGTAGAAATAAATTGCGTCACCGTTTGTTCTTGTTCAGGGGAAAGATCTTCTTCTGAAAGAATCATGATGTCGACATCGGAATAGGGCAACATTTCGCGTCGCCCATAGCCACCAACAGCAAATAAACCGAGATCTGTTTGATCTAGCCCTGAATGCTTCCAGAGAAACATAAGGGCTTCATCTACCACATTTGAACGGGTACGGACAATTTCGCGTATTGTTGTACCATGATCATAGGCCTCATTTAACTGTTGCTCAACATCGCTACGCCATTGATTAATCGCTTTAATGTCATGTATATCAGTTACATATTCCAACAGAGGAGAGGTGTTGATCATGGATGTCTTGTCCGCAAATATATTGGCTAGTTGTTTAAATGAACAGTGACTTTTGCAGCCGTTTCTTGTGCAAGTTCACGTGCTTGGTCTGTTGTTTCAGCACGTGCTGTTGCCACGCCCATACGACGACGTTTAAATCCTTCAGGTTTACCGAACAGGCGTAAGTCTGTCGCAGGATTTTGCAAAGCAAGATTTAAGCCAGCGTATGAAAGATTCTTTGCATCTACACCTGCATAGATTACAGCACTTGCAGCAATACTATGTCGTTCAGTATTGACAGGTAAACCCAAAATTGCACGTGCATGTAATTCAAATTCGCTTTGGAATTGTGATGCAAGTGTGACTAAGCCTGTATCGTGTGGACGCGGTGATACTTCACTAAACCATACTTTATCACCTTTTACAAACAGTTCTACCCCAAAAATCCCACAGCCACCAAGTGCTACAGTGACTTTATTGGCAATGCGTTTGGCTTCATTTAAAGCTGCTTCTGTCATTGCTTGGGGCTGCCAACTTTCTACATAGTCACCTGAATCTTGACGATGCCCAATTGGATCACAATAAGCGGTTTCAATTTCACCTGTTTCTGGATTTTTCGAACGTACAGTGAGTAAGGTGATTTCAAAATCAAAGTCAATTTGTGACTCGACGATGACTGTACCTTGATTTACCCGACCACCAGTTTGAGCATATTCCCAAGCTGCATCTACTTCAGCATATTCTTTGACACGAGATTGCCCCTTACCAGAGGAAGACATTACAGGTTTAACAAAGTTCGGATAACCAATGTCATCACATGCAGAACGGAAGCTTTCTAAGGTATTGGCAAAACGGTAAGCGGAAGTGGGTAAACCAAGTTCTTCCGCCGCTAAGCGACGAATCCCTTCACGGTTCATGGTTAAATTCACTGCTTTTGCCGAAGGGATCACGGTTGCAATATTTTGTTGTTCGATTTCGACTAATACTTGAGTAGCAATCGCTTCAATTTCTGGAACAATAAGATTGGGTTTTACTTTTTCAATTAAAGCTTTTAATTCTGTTGCATCTGCCATGTTTAAGGCATAAGAGAAATGAGCAACTTGCATGGCAGGTGCGTTTTCGTAGCGGTCTGCCGCGTGAACTTCAACACCAAGTCGTTGTAATGAAATCACCACTTCTTTACCAAGCTCTCCTGAACCTAACAGTAAAACTTTAAATGCAGATGATTGAAGTGGGGTACCAATAGTAACGCTCATGCTATTCTTCCATGCTTGTCTTATGGACTGTTAGCATAGCAGAACTCAGGCGTGTGTTAAGGGCTGATTGACATAAAATAATGATATTGTCTAACAGATTTTTTTATAAAGTTTTTAGCTTATAGGCGGTTTGCCACTACAAATGAAGTGGCTTTGAATTTGCGCAAGAAAACTGATCAATAATTTTTGATCAATTCTTTTTACGAACCAACAGAATCAACGCAATGAGGCAGATCAGTAGTTCTACAAAAAACGACCAGTGCAGAATAAAGTTTAGCCACCACGGCTGATAACGTGAGCTGACTTCAAAAAACACATAGGGTTGATCAATAAACGGTGCAAAAAGCCAAACATCACCTACAAAAGTATCCAAGCCGATATGTAGCAGGGCAGCACCCGAAAAAAGACTGATCATCAGGGCAGGTTTAGCCGTGTATTTTGAATGGATAAAATAAAATAAAGCGATTAGAAAGATTGGAATCCAAAATGAAAACCAATGTAAAAAATACTTATGGTGATGTACCGATCTATGATCGAATAAATAGAAATAGAATAGATCAATATCAGGAAAAATTGCACCAAGCATAATCAGCGTAAAAAAAGCTTTATTGGTGATTTTTGTCTGTTTAAATTTCTTGAGTAAAAGTTTAGCCAGTATATAGCCAGAAGGTAAGTGTGCGATAAACATATCAAGTTGCGTATTTTAAATATTTTATTTGAAAGCAATCATACACAACTAATTAATTCACATGGTTTTTTATTGTAAATTAATTAGATGAAAGCATTTTAAATCCGAAAGACTTTAAATTTACACGCTGATCTGCTGATGCATTAAAATATGCTTTAATCAACAAAATTACAGATAGGTATAGACCAAGCCATAGGCCAATGCTGCTGTGAGTGTCGCCAAAACGATTCTTTTAAATTTAAAATACAATCCTGTGAGTACAAGAAAGCCCACCAACATCGCAAAACTTTTATTTGGAGTTTCGATCAATGCTGGAAGAGTGGCGACAATTAACATTGAACTGATTGCTGCAATTCCAATACTGCCTAATGCAATTTTTAACCATGTTGCGCCACGAGTTTGTGTGTGTTGTTGGCTTTTTTGCAGCAGATAGAATGGACCAAAGCGTGAAGCAAAATTTGCAATACCGACCAATATCCCCACCAAGATAATCTGTAAATCCATTTTAAATACTCACTTCATCAGTTTGCTTTAAAACATAATGTTTAAATAATCCCGCTAAAATCCCAGATGCAATCCCAATAAAAATTGCTGCCGACATGTTGATAAAATAACAGGCCAACGCGGAAACCACTAAAGATACGGCAACCACAAAAGTATGTTTTTTCTCAAAGGCTGCTAGTAAGAAGCTTAAGAACAATGCAGGTAACAAGAAGTCTAAAGCGGCTTGTAAAAATTGCGGCAAGTCGCTGACTTGATCTGCAAATAAACCACCTAAAAAGGAACCTAAGGCCCATGACATCCAGCTAAACAAGCTGAGTCCTAACATCCAAGACTCTGACCATTCCTGACGACGTTGGGAAAGTTTAATCATTCCAGCCGCAAAAACTTCATCGGTTAAACCCCATGCCCATACTGCGGTCTTTTTTAGGTTTAAACGGTCTTGAATCAGGTTTTGTAAGGCTGGCCCATAAAGTACATGGCGAATATCCAGTGCAATGACTGTAAGTGCTGTCATCCAAATAGATGTGCCACTGCCCAATAATGCAACCACAAGAAATTGGCTAGCACCAGCGTACATAGAGCAAGATAGAAATAAGGCTTCCCATGCACTAAAACCAAATTGGGTTGCGGATACACCAAAGGCAAAAGATACAGGCAGATAAGTAAAGATGATGGCTTGACTGTCTTTAGCGCCTTGCCAAAAGCCAGCAGTTTGGACTGAGGGATTGTGCTCTGACACAGGACACCTAAAACGAGAGTAAAACAAAAGGTAAAATCAAGATTGTGTATTCTACCCGAATTTACTAGCATAGTAGCGAAATGTTTATTTAGGCGTAACTTTATGTTCGCAAATCAGTCGAAATTATTATTGAGTATGACCTTGGTGTTAGGTGTTTTAGGTTTACAAGCATGTGGTAATTCATCTTCTGAACCTAAAGAAAAAGTTGAAATTAAAGCTGCGCCAAAACTAACCAATGATGCGACAACCTATGCCAATGAAGCATGGAAACTGATTAATCAGGTGGAACCCTTTGTCTACCGTAAGCAATTGAATTTGATTGAAGACAATGTACGTAAACCTTTACGGAAATTAAGTACCGACTGGCGTATCAATGTCAAAATGACCGATTCAGTGACAGAAGGTAAATACGCGTTGTGTCGTAAAGCCATGACCAGTTTAGATACTTGGGCAAGATCGACATTGGAAAAAGATGGTGAAATGCAAAAAAATCAAGCGCAATATGAACGTGATAAAGCCCAGTGCAAAGATGCAATTGAAAATCCAAGTTTAGGCAATACCAAAGCAAATAATAATATTTTTTAACAGACCCTAGAAAATGGCGCAAATATGCGCCATTTTTTTAATTCATATGAATGTTCGTTAAGTAAGCTTTTCGTTGCTTAAGGTTTTAACGGATTGGTCGATGCTGTTTTCACTGCTTTGTCTTTAGCAGCAGTTGATTTTGCAGCAGCGTCATTTTTCACTGCTTTGGTTGTTGCTTCAGCTTTTGCTTTGCTTGCAGCAGTTTCAGTTTTTAGCTTTGTCGCTGCTTCTTTCGGTTTCGCTTCAACAGCTTTTGTTGCAGCTACACTTTTGTCTTTTGCTTGCGTTGCATCAGCTTTGGCTTTTGTACTTGCAGCCGTTGCTTTTTGAGTCGCTTGAGCTGCTGGATTTGCCGCAACACATTTGCCGCCTTTATGGTTTGGGCCTGTACCACCAACCAATGTTGTACCTTTAGGGCATGCAAATGCAGAAGCGCTAAGTACAGTGAATAATCCCGCTGTGAGCAATGTTGTGATTTTTTTCATTTATTTCAACTTTTATTGAGATGGCATTAGCGCCTCGCTAAAATATAATTGTATTTTTCACAAAGTAGAATAAATAATTTGTATATTTTATTTATAAAATGATTATATATTCCAGCCGTTTAAGGTGAATTTAATATTTGTCTAAAAGTAGAAAAGTAATGAGTTAAATTAGAGTTGGCCGAGTGAGTGAGCTATAGAATGTAATTGCTTGATATCTAAAATTTCTATTTTTTTAAAGGCAATTTTTAAAACGCCTTGTTGTTCGAGTAAATGTAATTCTTGGTTAATAGTTTGACGTGAGCATTTGAGCAGCAATGCCAATTGTTCTTGTGATAAATGAATGATGTTATTTTCAATACGGATATGATTGCCATAGCCGTTTAAGATAAACATCAAACGCTGAGCCAATCGTTGTCGTATATGCTGGGTTTGAATTGAAATGAGTTCTAAAAAAGCAAAGCGAAGTTTTTGACTGGTCAATTGGGCGATATGGAACCAATATTGCGGATAGTCATTTAAAATTTTCTGAATCGCTTGGCTGGGGAGATGTAAAATTAAACATTTTCCAACAGCAATGGCATCATGAGAACGTGGTTGCTGATCCACCAAAGAAATTTCTCCAAACCACATAATCGGTTCTGCAATAGCAGCAACGGATTCATTTCCTTCAATATCAATATAGCCTAAGCGTACCCGACCATCTAAGACCGCATAGATGCCATTAAATAGATCGCCTGATCTGAAAATCGCTTGATCACGCTCAAATTTTTGATAATGGGCTTGTTGTTGAATCAATTGTTGAAAAGGAATAGGCAGTTGTGAATACCATAAATTCTTTGATAATAATTCAAGGTCCGTTGAATTCAGCACAATATGTCCTTTTATGTATCATTGTTAATCTTTGCTTTGATTTTCAAATATATCTAACAGCATAGTCAGTAGGATAGAAAGTTCCTTAGATAAAATCAGTAGCGATAAGCACTGAGTAGAACCATTTACAATCCTCCTTTAAGGGCAGCAATTTAGCGTGAATATGACAGAGTCACTGGCCATAATGTATCAATAAATTTATTGTGAAAGCTGTTGTTATTTACTTCTTTGCAAATTTAAATGAAAAATCAATTCAACTTGTCAGCTAGACGACAACTTTTATCTTAGCGCTTTTATATAGTGAAATGAAGAGATTAACAAGGACGCTGAAAATGAACAGATTAGAGCAACTTCTTAGCCAGTACGCAGCTTATCATTTAGACCATAAAAATGTATTTACGCATTTTATTGGTATTCCGATGATCGTATTTTCAATCATGTGTCTAACGGCTAGAGCAGGGGTGATGCTTTCAGGTTTTGAAATCACTTTGGCATTGATTCTATTGGTTTTAAGTGTGATTTATTATTTTAGTCTGGATAAATTATTCGGCTTTTTAATGTTGCTTATTTATGCAGTAGCCTATCCATTTGCCTATAAAATTGCTCAATTAGGCATGGGAACTTGGCTAAGTATCAGCATTGGTACTTTTGTTGTAGGATGGGTATTCCAATTTGTAGGGCATTTTTATGAAAAGAAAAAACCTGCATTTGTTGATGATTTAGTCGGTTTAGCGATTGGTCCATTATTTGTCTTAGCTGAGTTTGTATTCTTGCTGGGTTTTCGTAAAGATTTACAAGAAAAAATGCTAGCAGAAGCCAGAAAGCAACGTACTGCAATGGATGAAAAATCATTAGACGCTTTACACGCGAAATAATTTGAAAGATAAAGAATCTAGTTCATGATAAAACCCTTTAAGTCAGTAATTTAAACTGACTTAAAGGGTATCGACTTCTATATTTTTGTTTGTTTTAGAATAAGAATTCTTTGATAAATATCACTAAACCAAAGAAAAAAATGGCGCAACCAATATAAAATTTTATTTTTTTAATCAGTGAAGAATTGAACATTGGCATCGTCATATGGTCTGTATAGTATTTCATTGGATTGCTTCTAAATAACGGCGATTCACTTCTTCCCAATTCACAACATTATAAAATGCCGCAATATATTCGGGACGACGGTTTTGGTATTTTAAATAATAAGCATGTTCCCAGACATCTAAAGCCAGAATCGGGATATTGCCATTCATCAGTGGTGAATCTTGATTGGCACTGCTTTCTACGATGACTTTCTTTTCAGGGGTTACGCTTAACCATGCCCAGCCACTACCAAATCGTGTCAGTGCTGCTTTAGTAAAGGCTTCTTTAAAGTTTTCAAAACCTCCAATATCTCTGTCAATTGCTTCAGCGATTTGTTTAATTGGCTCTCTACCACCTTGAGGGCTCATTACTGTCCAGAATAAAGAGTGGTTAGCATGCCCACCACCATTATTAATTACGCTATTTTTAAGATCAGCAGGAACTTCATTCACTTTTGAAACCAGTTCTTCAATCGACAACTTTTCCCATGCTGTGCCTTCAACTGTGGCATTGATATTATTGATATAGGTTTGATGGTGCTTGGTATGGTGGATTTCCATTGTTTTTGTATCAATATTAGGTTCAAGTGCATCGTATGCATAAGGCAGTTGTGGAAGCGAGTAAGCCATGAATCAATCCTGTGATGTTAAGTATAGTGATAATGCTAATAATTATCATTATTATATATGAGCATCAAAAGTGCAACCTACTTAACTTTATTATTGTGTAGCTGATTTCAAAATAGAAATGATCAATTGAGGCAGGGGCTTAGCGATAGAGGCTTGGTGCGTTTTAAGATGTAAATAAATATCGCGTATATTTACTGGAATATTGTAATTTTAAATGTTGATATTTTTTTATAAAAACCTGAATACGTGTTTCATTAAAAAGCAGAGTTAAAATTAGATCGATAAGAGGAATGGTGAAAGTGATCCGCAAATCAATCAAAAGATCGTTGAATCTACATTTAGAAAACAAGTTTTAAATATTCGTCAGACATTTATAAACCAAACTAGAACCAGCGAAAGATTCTATGATGAAAAAAAACAGGTTGAAGAAGTCTTCAACCTGTCTCATCAAAGCATGAGATCTGCTTATACGTTAAAACGGAAGTGCAAGACATCACCATCTTGAACGATGTAAGTTTTACCTTCTAAACGCCATTTTCCTGCTTCCTTAGCGCCGTTTTCACCGTTGTATTGGATGAAATCGTCATAAGCGATACATTCTGCACGAATAAAGCCTTTCTCAAAGTCAGTGTGGATTACACCTGCAGCTTGAGGTGCAGTTGCACCCACTTTTACAGTCCAAGCACGTACTTCTTGAACACCTGCTGTAAAGTAAGTTTGTAAGCCAAGTAAGCTATAACCTGCACGAATCACCACATTTAGACCTGGTTCTTCCATGCCTAATGCTTCAAGGAATTCAGCACGATCTTCATCATCCAACAATGAAATTTCAGCTTCGATTTGGTTGCAAAGCGGAACAACGATTGCATTTTCCTCAGCAGCTAACTTTTTCACAGCTTCAAGGTGTGGGTTATTTTCAAAACCATCTTCTGCAACGTTTGCGATATACATGGTCGGTTTTAATGTCATTAAACCAAAACCACGCACAAGTTTACGTTCATCATCATCTAAATCAGCCGCACGAGCTGGCTTGCCTTCATCAAGTAAAGGTAGAATTTTTTCTAAAACTGCTTTTGTTGCAAGGGCTTCTTTATCACCGCTTTTTGCAGATTTTGCCAAACGGGTAACTGCTTTAGTTACAGTTTCCAAGTCAGCAAGTGCAAGTTCAGTATTAATCGTTGCAATATCATCTAATGGATCAATTTTACCATTTACATGAATTACGTTTTCATCTTCAAAACAACGTACAACGTGTGCAATTGCATCAGTTTCACGGATGTTTGCAAGGAATTGGTTACCCAAACCTTCGCCTTTAGATGCACCCGCAACTAAACCTGCAATATCTACAAACTCCATCGTAGTTGGAATAACACGTTGTGGTTTAACAATGGCTGTTAATTTGTCTAAACGTGGATCAGGTACAGGTACGATGCCTGTATTTGGTTCAATGGTACAGAATGGGAAGTTTTCCGCAGCAATAGCAGCTTTAGTCAATGCATTGAAAAGTGTAGATTTACCAACGTTCGGCAAGCCGACAATACCGCAATTAAAACCCATGAAATAACTCACAAAGTGTTATATAAAAATTGCGGATGATTTTACATGAAAGCCATGACAAAGTCAGGTCTGCGACCTATAAGTTTTAAAATCAGATCATCTCAAATATATCAAGTGCTACATATTTGCCTGAGATCAGCACTTTTATTGAACAAAATAAGCATTCTAGGGGAGTGACAATAGTTTTAGTATGATTTTTATAAGTAGGTCAAATTGAGCAAAGTTACTGTCCTGCATCCAACAACGACATCCATGTCGCCCTACAGATGGATAAGCCTTGTATAATTCAACAAGGCAAAAGCGGAATCTATTTTATTTATATTGATGCAAATGAAGTTAATTGGAAAAACTTAAATCTTCCGCTTATCCAACTGGCTTGCCAAACTGTCACCAAATGCTTGAACGATCATGACCAAAGCCACCAAGACCACAATCACAGCAAACATCATTTGCATATCAAAGCGTTGGTAACCATAACGGTAGGCAATATCACCTAAGCCACCAGCACCAATTGCACCTGCAATTGCAGAGGAGTTAATCATGGTGACAATTGTGACTGTAAAACCTGCCACAATGCCGGGTAACGCTTCAGGTAAAAGTACATGCCAAACGATTTGCTTACGGTTACAGCCCATCGCTTGTGCAGCTTCAATTAGACCTTGATCAACTTCACGTAAGCTAACTTCTGCAATACGGGCAAAGAAAGGTGTCGCTGCTAAAGTTAATGGAACAACAGCTGCCCAGACTCCGTAACTGGTTCCGACAATCCATCGGGTTAAAGGAATCAGCGCCACCATTAAAATCAAAAAGGGAACAGATCGGGTAATGTTGATCACCGTGCCTAATGCATGATTAATCTTTTTAGATGGATAAATCCCTTGTTCAGATGTATTGACCAAAATCACTGCCAAAGGTAAGCCAATCAAAAAGGCAACAATGGCAGATACGCCAACCATCAGTAAGGTATCTATGGTTCCTGTCAGCAATAAATCAATGAGTTGGTCTTGCATAGCCAAGTACCTCTATTTGCGCAATTTGATGTTTTAACCTTTCTTGTAAATTATGCAGGTCTAAATGGGTTTGTTCAGTACCGACAATCAGCGTTCCAATCAAATGGTTTTGGATGTTGTCGATATGACTTTGATATAAATGTACCGATTTTTCAAAAACCTGAAAAAGTTCAACTAAATCAGGTGAGTTTTTCGGATCGGTTTCATAACGTAGTTTTAAAATGCTATGGGTTGAATCTTGTTGCAGCTCTGTATGCACTGGAAAGGGCAAATCGAGTTGTTCTAGGTTTAACAATTCTTGTGTGATTTTCTGCTGAGGCTGTGAAAATACGGACCAGACTTGTCCTGACTCAACGATTTCACCATGTTCAATCACCACCACTTGATCGCAAATTTCACGAATCACTTGCATCTCATGGGTAATTAAAACAATGGTAATCCCCAATTCTCGATTGATTTTTTTCAGCAAGGATAACACCACTGAGGTACTTTCAGGATCAAGTGCAGACGTAGCTTCATCACACAATAATATTTCTGGATGATGCACCAGCGCACGAGCAATACCAACACGTTGCTTTTGACCACCAGACAGCTGTGAAGGGTAGTTATGCGCTTTATTTCCCAATCCGACCAGTTCTAAAACATCGTTGACACGTGTTTCAATTTCAGCTTTATCGACATGGGCAATTTTTAAGGGCAAAGCCACATTGTCCCAAACTGTTTTGGCAGACATTAAATTAAAATGCTGAAAAATCATCCCGATTCTTTGACGTGTTTGAATCAACTCAGCATGACTGAGTTCAGCCAAATTCTGTTGATGAATATGAATACTACCCTCAGAAATACCTTCTAAACCATTTAAGGTTCGGATCAAGGAAGATTTACCTGCGCCACTTTTACCGATGATGCCGAAAATCTTGCCTTGAGGAATATCTAAGTTGATATTTTTTAACGCATGGATCTGTTGATCTTGTCCATCATAGTATTTATTCAGATCACGAATTTTGATATGAGGGACTGAAAAATCAACATGCGAACCGAAACTCACCATTTCTATTCTCCTTATTTCCAGCCTGCAAACCACATATCTTTGCCGAAATCTTTATCTAAAATATCTCGAACTTGCTGTGAGTTTTGGAAAGCTTGAATAAATTTCTCTAACTTTTGATTTTTGTCTTGATAATCGGTACGTGTCACAAAAAGAATGGCGTACTTTTTATCGACGGGATCTAAAAACAGGGCACTATGCGGATCAGCTTTTTTTGCCATATTTAAGTAATGTGGAAAACCAAAAATCAGATCTGCATCATCATAAGCTAAAGCTGTTTGTGGACCTTCGACTTCTAAAAACTTCAACTGTTTAGGGTTTGAAACAATATCCTGAAGTGTGGAAAGTTCATTGTTGATGTCTTTGATTTGAATTAACCCAGCACGATGTAGCAGGATCAAAGCACGCGCAGAGTTAACGGGGTCACTCGGGATGACAACACGAGCATTTTGAGGTAAGGCTGCTAAGGATTTATATTGTTTTGAATATAAACCGACATGGCTGCCGCTACCTGTACCAAAAGCATGCAAATCGTAATTGGTTTGCTTAATGGCATTCTTTAAAAATACACTTTGTTGGAAAAAGTTAGCGTCAATGTCACGGTTTTGTACCGCAACATTGGGTGCTTGCCAATCTGAAAATTCGACCAGTTTGACATGGATACCATCTTTCTCTACCTCTTTGGCAACCGTTTGTAGTAGTTCGGCATAAGGTGGGCTAATGCCAATCGTGAGTACATTATCCTTTTGTTGATTTTGTACATAACGATAGGCAAAAAGTCCTAATAATACGATGACAACAGCAAGACCAATCAGCAGGTTCTTGTTTTTGAGTTTGGAAACTTGGGACATGAGTTATTCCTTATTTCCAACCTGGGAACCATAAATTTTCACCAATATCATCATTTAAAGCCTGTTTGACCTTGTCTGAAGTTTGGTAAATTTTTACAAACTCTTTTAACTGTTTGGCTTTTTCTGGGTGCTTTTGCTCATAGTCATCTTTTACAACAAACAAGATGGCATAACGTGTATTGGTATTATCATCGAGTAATAATGCTTTGTTTGGATCAATGGTTTTTGCAAGACGTAAATAAAGTGGGTAGCTAAATACTAAATCAGCATCATCTACAGCACGCGCAGTTTGAGGACCTTCAACTTCAATAAATTTAAAGTTTTTAGGATTTGAGCTAATGTCTTGTAAGTTTGATAAATGGTTATTCGGATCTTTCAAGGTGATGAGTTTTGCCTGTTGTAAAAGCAACAGTGCACGACCTTGGTTGACTGGGTCATTTGGAATTACTACACGTGCATTTTCAGGTACCGCCGCTAAAGAATCATATTTTTTAGAATATAAGCCCACATGAGTTGCAACACCTGTGGCAATCGGTTTCAGTTTAAAATCAGTTTCTTTTAACGCATTGCTTAAAAATGGTTGGTGTTGGAAATAGTTTGCATCAATATCACCATGATTTAGTGTGATATTCGGTGTGTTCCAATCTGAAAATTCCACCAGTTTAATATGAATCCCTTGTTTCTTGGCTTCCTCTGCTGCAACTTGTAAAGGCTTGGCAAAGGGTGGGCTAATACCAATGGTGATTTCTTCTGAACCGGCTTTTTTATGTTGGTTCCAATAAAAAAGTCCTGCAATCACGGCAATAATGATCACGCCAAGCAAAATAAATTTATTCTTGGAGCCTGATTTTTTGGATGGATTACCATTTGCAGGTGAGTTTATTTGAGTCATGTGACACCCCTTAAAGTGAAATTATTCAATTCATCATGTTTGCTGATTAGGTTATTTAGGCAGTTTGCTTTTGCCGATCTGCCGTTTCGATGCTGTTGTTATGATTTGAGTTTTGACATCGAAAATCAGCAGCAGGGTGTTGTTGGGTTAAATGATCACCCTGTTTAAAGATTTTGTTGCGTAAAGAACCATTTTCATATTTGGTTTTAAATCTGCCACGTTGTTGCAGTTCAGGAATAACAAAATGAATAAAGTCATGATGTGATTCAGGTGCAACAGTACGAGTTAGGTTAAAACCATCAATACCTGTTTCATCAATCAACTGAATTAATTTTTCAGCAATTGTTTCACCACTTCCAACAATCAGTGGATAACGACCACCGAGTTGATGCTGTGCTTTAAGATCATTAGGTGTAATCTGGTTTTCCTTAAATTTATTATTGACTGAAGCAATACTGTTGGTTTGTTGATATGGGATGGCCTCATCATCAGCATATTTGGATAGGTCGATACCGACTGAACTTGAGAAATGTGCTAAACCTGCTTCTGGACTTGCATAGCGGGCATATTCAGCTAATTTCTCTTGAGCTAATTCATCTGTTTCTGCTGTAACCACTGTGATTCCCACAAAGATTTTAATATCTTCTGGATTACGGCCTTGCTGCACAGCCAATTCTCGAATCTTATCCACTTGTTGTTTGATTTTTGCAGGTTGATCCCCGCCAATAAAGACACATTCCGCATGACGTGTGGAAAATGCTAAACCGCGTGGTGAAGCGCCTGCTTGAAAGAGCACAGGAGTACGCTGTGGTGAAGGTGAGACTTGGAAAACACCTTGGCTTTGATAAAAGCGCCCTTGATGGTTAATTTGATGAACTTTTTTAGGATCAGTAAAAATACGCTTTTGCTTATCTTTTTGTACCGCATCATTTTCCCAAGAACCTTCCCAAAACTTATAGCAAAGCTCTAAAAATTCTTCAGCTTGTTCATAACGTAAGTCATGATCTTTTAAACCTTTTTGCCCAATTAAGCGTTCAGCACTGTCCAAATACCCCGTCACAATATTCCAGCCAATCCGACCTTGTGTCAGATGATCTAAACTCGCGAAGCGCCGTGCGAATTGGTACGGTGTTTCATAACTTAAGTTTACGGTCACGCCAAAACCTAGATTTTGGGTTACCGCTGCCATTGCTGAAATCAGGGTAGATGGGTCATGACTCGGCAGTTGAATCGACTCTTTTAATGTTAAATCTATACCATTCTGGTAGACATCATAAACACCAGTAATGTCTGCGATAAACAACCCATCAAATAAACCTTGCTCCAAGGTCTTAGCGAGATCAGTCCAGTAATTGAGCTCATTAAAACGATGAGATTCATCACGCGGATGGGTCCACAAGCCGTGATTGATATGGCCGACACTGTTCATGTCAAAAGCATTGAGTAAGATTTGTTTTTTAGGTGCTGTATGTTGAGATGTATTTGTCATTACAATGTCCCTCTGCGTGGTGGAAGGATGTTGTTTAATACATAGTTTCCAATAAAATAATATTTCCAGCGTGATGCATCATGCAGTGTATGTACCCGTACATTGCGCCAATGTCGATCTAAGCCATCGGCACGTTGACTACCGCGACTTCCCGCAAGTTCAATTAGCTTGGATGAGGCTTTTAATGCTGTTTCAGTACTGTGTGCACGGACTTTAGCCACATCTAGTGAGGCTTTGGCAATATTTTCAACTGTAGGTTGTGGTTTTGCCGCATCAATAGATTGAGCAGCTTGTTTTAATAAAACCTCACTTGCTCTTACATCAGCAGCAACACGGCCTAATTCATAAATGGTCAGTGGATCTTGGTCTGCACGTTCTACATTGGCATCAATCCATGCACGTGCTTTTTTAACCCGTTCTATTGTTTCTTCAAATGCTGCACGCGCAATGCCTGTTTCAATCGCAGCATGCATAATTTGTGCAAATGGGCCAACGAGGGTGGGTTCAGAAAATGCAGTGTCAAAACGAATGACATATTCAGATTCAACAAAAACTTGATTGAATTTAACGGTGCCACTGCCTGTGGTTTTTTGTCCAAAGCCTGACCAATCATTGATACGTTGTAAGCCTTGTGCATCGGCAGAAATAAAAGCTAAATATTCACGTTCTTCAGCATCACGGACTAATGTCGGAATGCGATGGGCAAATAGACTGCCCGTGCAATAGAACTTTTCCCCATTGACCACATAACCATGTTCAGTTTGACTAATTTGGGTATGCTTTTGTGCAGCAGTCTTGGTCTTAAATTCAGCGAGGGCATTGCCAAAACGTGCGCCTTGAAGTACTTCGCTATAGAGTTTTTCCTTTTGCTGCTCTGTACCCGTATTACGTAATACTTCCAATGCATAAAAATGGTTTTGTGGGATTTGACCAATAGAGCCATCTACGCCACTGAATAATGCAATTATTTTAGCAACAGTGTGACTAGATACTTCTGCACCACCATATTGCCGCGGTACTGTGATCGCCCATAACCCTGATTGACTAAAAGCTTCAACCTCATCAAATGGTAAAATTCTTTCAGCATCACGGAGTACCGCATTTTGTTTAAATTGCTGACTCAACTGTTGCGCGATTTCTAAAGCTTCTTGATCATTTTGAATAATATGTGCTTGCGCAAAGGGATGATTGTGTACATCCAATGTTTTATTGATATCTTGATAAGTTGTCATATATATTTCCCTGATGAGTAACAAAGTCGTTTAACTTTAAATCCACGCATGGCGCTGATTTTGCGTACCATTTAAGTAATAGTTTCCAATGGCATGAAGTTTCCAACGCACAGGGTCATGTAAGGTATGTACACGAGCATTACGCCAGTGTTGATCGAGATTATGAGTTTCTAGACTTGAACGACTACCGCCTAATTCAAGTAGCTTTTCAGAGATAAGGAGTGCTGCATCGTTGGCATACACTTTTGCCTCAGCGACGATAATGGAGGCTTTACTGGCTTGTTCAGGACTGACGATGTCTTGTGAATCTAACTGATCTAAATATTCTGAGGCTTCATCGAGCAATAAAATCGATGCATCGAGTAAGATATTGAGCTTACCGACTTCTTGTAGGGTATACGCTTCAAAACTGGCTTTATCTACATTGGCATCAATGATTGGGCGTGCTTTATGGATTGCAGATAAAGTATCTGCAAAGGCAGCTTCTGCAATGCCCACATCAATCGCAACCTGAATCAGTTGTGAGTACGCCCCACGATATTTTGACGCATCGGCAAGTGGTTTTTCATCCATAATAAGATCTGGATGAACCACAACATTCTTTAAACGCACTGTGCCACTTGCTGTTGTACGTTGTCCAAAGCCATCCCAATCATCAACAATTTCAACACCGTCAGCTTTTGCATCAATAATCGTTAAAACAATATGACCATCTGGGTGAATTGCACGTATCGCCAACCAATCGGCAAAATATGAACCCGTTGAATAAAACTTCTCACCATTTAAAAGGTATTGACCATTGATCTGTTCTAAACGTGTTTCAATGGTGCGGGTATCTTTGGTATTGCGTTCTGGGCCACCATTAGAAAGCCGTTTACCATTTAAAATTTCAGTATAAATAAACTGTTTTTGCTGTTCATTGGCAATATGCTCAATGGCATTTAACAAGCCAAATTGATTTTGAGGAATCTGTCCAACACTGGCATCTGCCTTGGATAAAATACGGAAAACATGCGCAAGGGTTTTATTTGAAACTTGAGCCCCACCATATTTTTTGGCAATACGAATTCCGCCTAATCCTTTGAGGCTTAATTCTTGAATGACATCAACAGGTAAAATTCGTTGTTGATCACGTATATTTCGTTCTACCAAAGCAAAATCAGCAACTTGGTAAGCTGCATTTATTGCTTGTTGATCGTTTTGGATCACAAAGGCTGAGGTAGAAGAATTCAAACTAGACATATTGGCACCTTTCAATAGATACCAAAACGCTAAGCAATATTGTGGTAAAAATTAAACGAACTATTGTGCTTAACTTATCTAAAAATATTGTTAGGATAAAAATCGCAAAGTTTTTTAATATTGAATATAAGTTAAAGTATTGAAATTTATTATTTACTTTGAGTTTATCAGGTCTGACTCTTAGTCAGAGTTAGCTTTGTTATTCCTATCAAGAATAAAGAATAAAGAAACTGATATAACCATGGAATAAGGATTGGGTCATATGACGAGCGATTGAAGTAAAAAGTACATTGTAATTCAGGTGATGAATGTCTAAAGTACACAAGATTACTCAGGATTAATCTTAACTTTTAGATTTATCTAAGCTTTTAATTAAAAAAATAATTTGGAGACTACATGCGTACGTTGTACCAATTCCCACTCTCGCATTACTGTGAAAAAGCCCGTTGGTTGCTTGATCATAAAGAATTGGATTTTGTTGCGCAGAATTTAATCCCAGGTGTCCATCGTGCATTTGCACAACTTAAAACAGGGCAAAACAAGCTGCCTATTTTAAAAGATGGAGAACGTTTTATTGCGGGGTCGACTCAAATCGCATTGTATCTAGATGACGTTTATCCTGAACATCGACTGCTTCGTACAGATCACACGCTTCGCGAAAAAACCTTAGAAATTGATTTGATTGCCAATGAGTTAGGTATTCATGTACGCCGTTGGGGATTGGCACATGCTTTAGCAGAAGGCGATGAACCGTTAGAAATTATGATTGGTGAAAAAGGCTATTTACGTCAATTTGAAAAAATTTCAAAGCCTATTCTTAAAACCATGGTTTCAAAAAGTTATCAATTGGACAAAGAGAAAGTCGAAGAATCTAAATACAATTTAGAGCTGACTATCGACAGTTTAAATAAGATTTTGATTGATAACGGTTGCCGTTATTTTGTTGGCGATCGCCTGGGTTTGGCAGATATTTCAGTATGTTCAATTCTTGCGCCGTTATTAGAATTACCTGCGACACCGTGGGAAAAGGAATATGCAGAAAATATTTCTCAAGAATTTACCGAATTTAGCCAACATTTGTTAGAACTGCCTTTAGGGCAATACGTGAAAAGAATTTACGCCACTGAGCGCAATGCACGTGTAGATTGGCGAGGAATGTAAGATTTCAAAGCAAGAAACTCTCCAATTTACTGAAAAATTAAGTATCATAGTGTGGAATTGGAGATTTTTTAATGCAGAAGTTCGTAATTTTAGGTGCGATAAGCACTGTTTTATTGATGGCGGGTTGTACTGAGAAAAAGCCTGCAACTCCTGAAGAAATTTGGAAAGGTTACTGTACCAGTATTGGTAATGCTGCACGTTCTATTACTTTAGATCGTCAAAATGGGATTACCAAGAAAGAAGCAATTGAATATGCAAATAAAGTCACTGATCCAACAACTAAGGGCTTTGTACTTGAGTATTTAGAGAAAGTCTATGCATTATCAGATGCAGAGCTAAAAGCGGATAAAGATGCAGTTCAAGCAAAGTTTAAGAACGAAGCATTTGAACAATGTCTAAATACACCGCATGATCCGACAACAATGCCAGATTATAAACCGTTCTAAGGAGCGGTTTTTTTATGGCTTAAAGCACAACAAGCAGGATATATACCTGATCAGCAGACAATGAAAGAATACGATTTGTGTACATTAGAAACGTGAAGTTTGAGTAATCAGTACATGCAGGCTTTTGAGTGCTCATCCCTTTAAATCGTTTATGTGTGTTTTTGCATGAAGATTACCATGACATGGTCTTTTTTATATTGAGTTATCGAGAATATATAAGTAATTGACAAGCCTCGTCACAAAAAATGATTAGCATAAAAATTGAAAAGCATATATACACTATAGAAATAGAAAATAAAAAGTAGCATAGGAGTGAGACAATGGAAGTAGTTGCTTATTTACATAATGCAGATTTGCTCTTAGAAGATGACAATGGTGTCGCTGTGATTAGCGGAAGTCATTATGTACTGAGTTTAGGTGATCAAGTTTTTTTTCAAGAAGTCATTGATGAACGAGCAAAGTTATATCAAGTGAAAATTTCATTTGCGTGTACTGAACATTCAATGTTTCATGAAGATGAAGTGCAAATGAAATTTGAAGGTTGTCGTACGGAATTCCAAAAGTATGTAGACAGTACGACAGTCCACTAAGGTGGAATGTACTTTGTTCTAAAAAAAAGGCAACATATGTTGCTTTTTTTATGGCTGAAACAGTCTAAAGGCAAGGTAAACATAACTTCAATCTTATTAAAGAGAAGTTCATGTTTTACAAAGATAATATTTTTAGAGCTTTTTCAAATTAATTTGAGAAATAATTTACATAAACGTCTGATGAAAGCGTACTGTGTAGATCTGTAGTTAAATGAAGCGAAAAGTGATGAGTATTTATTTATAAAATAATGGTCATCACGAATTAATACGCTCATTGCATTAACTTTTGGCTTGATTTTTAGTAAAATTTGACAGTCCATATTGCCTGTGAAGCTTTAATAAGCAGGAATTCACAGGTAAATTTTTAAAAAGAGGAATTACACCGTGCTAGAAGCTTACCGCCAACACGTTGCAGAACGTGCCGCACTCGGAGTCCCACCGAAGCCACTTGACGATGCTCAAACTGCTGACTTGGTTGAATTACTAAAAAATCCACCAGCGGGTGAAGAAGCATTTTTAGTAGATTTGCTTGAAAACCGTGTTCCAGCAGGTGTTGACCAAGCTGCATATGTAAAAGCTGCTTTCTTGACTGCTGTTGCTAAAGGTGAAGCGACTTCTCCATTGGTTTCTAAAGAGCGTGCGGTTTACTTACTAGGTACTATGCTTGGTGGTTATAACGTAGCACCTTTGGTTGAATTGCTTGATGATGCTGCACTTTCAAGCTTAGCTGCTGAAGCATTGAAAAAAACGCTTCTTGTATTTGATGCGTTCCATGACGTTGCTGAAAAAGCCAAAGCGGGTAATGCAAATGCACAAGCCGTTATGCAATCTTGGGCTGATGCTGAATGGTTTACTAGCCGTAAAGACGTTCCAGAAGAAATCAAACTTACTGTTTTCAAAGTAACTGGCGAAACAAATACTGATGATTTGTCTCCTGCACAAGATGCTTGGAGCCGTCCAGATATCCCATTGCATGCAAACGCAATGCTTAAAAACGTACGTGATGGTATCAACCCAGAAGTTCCTGGTGAAGTTGGTCCATTAAACCAAATCAAAGAACTCATCGCAAAAGGCAACCAAGTTGCTTATGTTGGTGACGTTGTTGGTACGGGTTCTTCTCGTAAATCTGCGACTAACTCAGTGCTTTGGTTCTTTGGTGATGACATTGCTCACATCCCGAACAAAAAAGACGGTGGTTACTGCTTAGGTTCTAAAATCGCTCCAATTTTCTTCAACACAATGGAAGATGCTGGTGCGTTACCTGTAGAAATTGATGTTGCTAACATGAACATGGGCGATGAAATCGTTCTTAAAATTGATCATGCTGCTGCAAAAGTCACTGCATTTAAAGCAGGCGAGCAAATCGCTGAATCTGAGTTGAAAACGCCTGTTCTTCTTGACGAAGTTCGTGCGGGTGGTCGTATCAACTTAATCGTTGGTCGTGGTTTGACAACTAAAGCGCGTGAAGCTTTAGGTCTTCCAGCATCTACTTTATTCCGTGTTCCAGTTCAACCTGAAAACACTGGTAAAGGCTTTACTCAAGCTCAGAAAATGGTTGGTCGTGCTTGTGGTCTTCCAGAAGGTCAAGGCGTTCGTCCAGGTACTTACTGTGAACCGAAAATGACGACTGTTGGTTCGCAAGATACGACTGGTCCGATGACTCGTGATGAATTGAAAGACTTAGCTTGCTTAGGTTTCTCTGCTGATCTTGTGATGCAATCTTTCTGTCACACAGCTGCATATCCAAAACCAGTTGACGTTCAAATGCAACATACGCTTCCTGATTTCATCATGAACCGTGGTGGTGTTTCATTACGTCCAGGTGACGGTATTATTCACTCTTGGTTAAACCGTATGCTTCTTCCAGATACAGTTGGTACTGGTGGTGACTCACATACACGTTTCCCAATCGGTATTTCATTCCCAGCGGGTTCTGGTCTTGTCGCGTTTGCTGCTGCAACTGGTGTTATGCCGTTGGATATGCCTGAGTCGGTACTTGTTAAGTTCAAAGGTAAAATGCAGCCTGGTATCACGCTACGTGACCTTGTACATGCAATTCCTTACTACGCGATTCAAGCGGGTGACTTAACTGTAGAGAAAAAAGGTAAGAAAAACATTTTCTCTGGTCGTATCTTAGAAATCGACTTAACAGAAATGGAAACAGACTTAACTGTAGAGCAAGCATTCGAACTTTCTGATGCTTCTGCTGAACGTTCTGCTGCTGGTTGTTCAATCACACTTTCTGAAACGAAAGTTGCTGAATACTTGAACTCTAACATCACAATGTTGAAGTGGATGATTTCTCAAGGTTATGGCGATGCACGTACTATGGCTCGCCGTGTTGAGAACATGGAAAAATGGTTAGCGAATCCATCACTTCTTCAAGCTGATGCTGATGCTGAATACACTAAAGTGTATGAAATTGATCTTGCTGACATTAAAGAACCCGTTCTTTGCTGCCCGAACGATCCTGATGACGCTAAACTTCTTTCTGATGTTCAAGGCGTTAAGATTGACGAAGTGTTCGTTGGTTCTTGTATGACGAACATTGGTCACTTCCGTGCTGCTGGTAAATTACTTGATAAAGTACCAGGTGGTTCATTGTCTACTCGTTTATGGTTGGCTCCACCAACACGTATGGACGAGCATCAATTGATGGAAGAAGGTTTCTATAACATTTATGGTAAAGCTGGCGCGCGTACTGAAATGCCAGGTTGTTCATTATGTATGGGTAACCAAGCACGTGTAGCTCCGAACACAACTTGTGTATCGACTTCTACGCGTAACTTCCCGAACCGTTTAGGTCAAGGCGCAAATGTATACTTAGCTTCTGCTGAGCTTGCATCTGTTGCTGCTGTACTTGGTAAATTGCCTTCTCCAGAAGAGTATCAACAATATGCTGCTCAAATCGACAGCATGTCTGCTGACATCTATCAATACTTGAACTTCGACAAGATGGGCGAGTATACAGATGCTGCTAAAGACATCGATACTAAGAAAATTGCTGCTGCTCAATTAAGCTAATTTATTGAAAAATAGATTAAATTGAGTTAAAACTAAGGGCTGATTAATCAGCCCTTAGTTTTATGTATAAAAAAGCTTATATGTGCTATTTAATTAAATATAATGGTTAAAATGATATTCGAATGGTTTATACAATAGGGTAAAAGGAATTGCATCAATTTTATATAAACTGGTGAGAAATGGCTCAAGTACACGATTTTGTTGTTTTAAATAAAGAAACATATGCATATGAA
>NZ_WJYH01000024.1:0-66909 GCF_009668065.1 Acinetobacter sp. RIT698 | reverse complement strand
CGTCTCACTGTACTGATACTATTTACTTCCTCTAAAGATTCTTTGAAATTCAGCTTCTTTTTCTCAGCAACTCTATTTTCCCATTCAAAAGGTCTAATAGATTTATAAGTAAAAAGACTTTTATATAATTCTAGATATTTATCTTCAGTACCATTAAAGAACTTAGAGTTTACTATAGATAATCTATTTCCTTTTTTAAATGGAAATAAAGCACTTAGCTTTTCAATAATTTGCATGAAAGTTGAATAGAAATCTTCCATTGTTGAACTTGCTTGAACTACAAGTATATGCATTGAAGAGAATTCAATACGTAGATTCCCTTTACCATTCACCAAGATTACGAACTGTTTATTTTCGCCAGTAGCAATGTTGAATTCTTGCCCAATATTAGGCATTAAACCCATACTAGCAAAATGTTCTAGTAACGTTTTAAACACATCTGCTGAAGGTGAAAGATCTGAATTATTACAAAAGAAGAAACCTTGGTGTTCCTGATGGATAAGATTCATTACACAAACTTATAGTTAATTTTTGTCAATTATACATATAAGTCTATATTTTTAAATGTTTACTGATTGTATAGATGAATATAAGACCTATTTAACATAAAATCTCTTATGTAAAGCTAACACCGATCCCTCATTATCAATATAATACGAGCTATAAAGCCAAAATATCAACCTAACTTCTTCAAATATTTTTTGTAACAAAACATTACCCCTCTAAATATTACTTTCTCTATCTTAAATTCCTACAGCACCTCTCCCCCTAACCAATAGATTACTTAATCCTATTCAGCTCATTAAAACGACCTGCTAAACTGCCACCAATGCATTTATAAAATCAGTCTGGTCATGATCGAAATCCACTCCAAACTTCCTGCACAAGGCGTCACCATTTTTAGCATCATGACCGCTATGGCACATCGTCTTAACGCCCTTAACTTGTCACAAGGTTTTCCTGACTTTGATGCGCCTCCTGCGTTGCTACAAGCACTGAGCCAAGCTACATTGGACGGTTTTAACCAATACGCAGCTGGCGATGGTTTATTAGCGCTAAGAGAACAACTGGCGCAACTATTTTTAAAACGAGATCAATTACAACTCGACCCAGTCACAGAAATCACCATCACACCGGGGGCAACGATTGGGATTTTTAGTGCAATACAAGCCATCATCCATCAAGACGATGAAGTGATTATTTTTGATCCAAGCTATGACAGTTATGCTCCGAGCGTACAATTGGTTGGTGGTAAAGCTATTCATATCCCGCTCAACGCACCTGAGTTTTCGGTGGATTGGAATCAAGTTAAATCTGCGATTACAGATAAAACCCGTATGGTGATTGTAAATACCCCACACAATCCAACTGGGGCGATTTGGTCTAAACAAGACTGGCTAAATTTAATTGAACTGATTCAAGATAAAAATATTATTGTGCTTTCAGACGAAGTCTATGAGCATTTGATTTTTGACGGTGAAAAACATTATTCAGCATTGTCATTTCCAGAGCTCAGAGATCGTAGTTTTGTGGTCGGTTCTTTTGGTAAGACCTTTCATGTGACAGGATGGAAAACAGGTTATTGCATTGCAACACCAGCGCTTATGAAAGTATTCCGTCAAATTTATCAATTTGCCAACTTCTGTGGGGTAACCCCCGTGCAAATGGCGCTTGCCAATTTTATGCAACAGCATCCTGAACATATTGACGGGCTATCAAGCTTCTATCAGCAAAAGCGTGACCTGTTTATTTCAGGTATTGTAGATTCAAAATTCAGTTTAATCCCCTCTCAAGGCACATTCTTTCAAAATGTTGACTACAGCCAAATTCGCCCAGATTTAAATGATGTAGAGATGTGTAAATTCTTAGCGGAAGAACATAAAATTGTGGCGATTCCAGTTTCTGTTTTTTATAAGCAAGCTCCTGAAAACTTACGTTTAGTACGTTTTTGTTTTGCCAAAAAGGAGCAAACTTTGATTCAGGCCTGTGAAATTTTAAATCAAATTTAATCCCAACCCATACAGATCATCTCTGTAAAATTAAAGCCTGAGTTACTGAAATACTCAGGCTTTTTACTCAGCGTTTGTTATATTATCAATAAGATAAAGACACTCGAAATAGACAGTAGAATAAAAGATGCCAGCTCGTCCCGATATGCTTCACCAACCCAAATTCTGGAAGGTTTTTTTAATCTTCCTTGGCCCACTGATTCTAACCAATATTCTGCAAAATCTGTCTGGAACAATTAATACCATTTTTGTTGGACAGATGCTCGGTGTAGAAGCGATTGCCGCAATTTCGGTATTTTTCCCGATTCTATTTTTATTGCTGGCTTTTGTGATTGGTCTATCTACAGGTGCAACTGTTTTGGTTGGACAAGCGTGGGGCGCCAAAGATATCGAAAAAGTGCGTACCATTGTTGGCGCATTGTTATTTATGACCCTGATTGGTGGATCAATCATTGCCTTTTTAGGGGTGTTTTTTGCCAAAGAAATTCTATTGCTTTTGGGTATAGATCCCAAAATCATGCATCTTGCACTGCCCTATGTTCAATGGATGTTAATGAGTAGCCCTTTTTTATTCATCTATATTACCTACACCTCTATTTTACGTGGTGTGGGTGACAGTACTACACCATTGATGGCATCAAGTCTGACGATCATTGTGGGCGTCATTGTAACCCCAGCCTTGATTGGCGGTTATTTTGGTCTACCTAAGCTTGGCATTATTGCTCCAGCAATTGCCAGTGGCTTAGGCTTTATTTCGACCTTAACTTTTCTCTATATCTATTTGAATAAAAAAGATCATGCTTTAAGACCAGATTCAGCGTTAATCCAACATATCCGCTATCACCCACAGTTTAGTCGCAGTATTTTGCGCTTGGGCGTGCCGACAGGTATTCAAATGGTGACCAACTCGGTCGCAGGTCTGGTGGTGATTGGACTGGTTAACCAACATGGTGCACATGCGACAGCGGCCTATGGCGCCGTCAACCAAGTGCTCAACTATATCCAATTCCCTGCTTTGTCGATTGCCATTGCAGGTTCCATCTTTGCGGCGCAAGCAATTGGTGCTGGGAAATCTGAGCTGTTGGCAAAAGTGACGCGCACGGCATTGCTGAGTAATATTGTGATTACAGGTTCATTGGTACTCTTGGCCTATATTTGTTCAAAATATTTGATGGCGTTGTTTATTACAGATCCATCAGTGATTGAATTGGGTCAACAATTACTATTTATTGTGCTGTGGTCAATTATATTCTTTGGTGCGAGTGCAATTTTTGCCTCAATCATGCGGGCCAGCGGAACTGTAACTGTTCCTATGATTTTTAATATTTTATCCATCCTGCTTATTGAAGTTCCATGTGCTTATTTATTTAGTCAGTGGTTTGGTTTACAAGGCATTTGGTATGCGCTTGCACTGACCTTTTTTAGTCTATGTCTCATGCAAGGTTTGTATTATCAATTTGTTTGGAAAAAGAAAACCATTGAGATCTTAATTTAAATGGATGGATGCTGAGTTCTCATTCAACAGATTATTTCGCAATATCTAAAATGAAAAAACCGTCAGCTTGACGGTTTTTTCATTTTAGATATCAATTATTTGGGTTCTAACTTTTTACTAAACTTGGTCGCAAAACCTGTAATTTTTTGATATCCAGTCGGTAAAATACGCTGAATTAAATCCAAGGTTTTTGCATCATTTCCAATAAGTAAACGACGTTTGTCTTTTAGTACAGCATCCAACATTTGTTGAGCAGCATCTTCTGGTGGCATACGTAATAGTTTATTAAATGCTTTTGCTGATTTGTCAGGGTTCATTCCTAAAGAACGTAAACTGTCATTCATACGTGCATCATTTGCAATATTGGTACGAATGCCGCCTGGATGAACACATAGCGCTGATACACCACATTTTTCGATATCTAATTCTTGACGTAATGATTCAGTAAAACCACGTACTGCAAATTTAGATGCATTATATGCAGACTGGGTCGGTTGCGCGGTTAAACCAAACAAGCTCGAAATGTTGATGATATGCCCATCACCTGTTTTCTTGATATAAGGTAAAAATTCTTTTGTTCCGTATACAACGCCCCAGAAATTGATATCCATAATCCATTCTAGTTCGTCATAAGATGCGCCTTCTACGGTAGAACCTAAAGCCACACCAGCATTGTTAAAAATCATGTTTACAGAACCATGATTTTGCACTGTGTCCGCAGCCCAAGCTCGCATTTCTTCAACTTTGGCAACGTTCACTTTCTTTGAGGTCACACGAACATTATATGGTTTGACCAATTCAACGGTTTCAGCTAAACCTTTTTCATTCACATCACTAATGGATAAATGACAACCTGCTTTTGCCAATAAAATAGCAAGTTGTTGTCCCATACCAGAGCCAGCACCAGTAATTGCAGCGACTTTGTTTTTAAAATTTTTCATTGTCTATCCTTTTTTAAACCCGCACAAAGCATTCAGAGTGATGTGCAGCTCACTTGCTCAATATAATTTTGACAATCATTATTGTCAATATTATATTATGATTTAGCCGATGTTTTTTTATACAAAAATTCTAGAATAGGTTTCAATGGCTTTTATTGCTAAAATAAGCGCTTCTTTGTGACAATCAAATATGACACGAGTAATTTTTTACAATGAATGAGCCACTTTCCACTGAAAAGAAAACTATAAATAAAGCAGCCAAAGAGCGTCAATTTAAAGGCATGTCCTTATCTGAGCGGAAACTTGCACGTCGAGAAAAGTTGATCGAAGCAGGGATTGAAGCTTATGGTACACATGGCTTTTTTTCTGTCACCGTCAAAGATATTTGTAATGAAGCCAAGCTGACTGAACGTTATTTTTATGAGTCCTTCAAAAAAAGTGAAGAACTGTTCCAAGTCATCTTTCTACAACTGATTGAACAATTACAACAAACCGTGATGCAAGGCGTCATGCAAGCAGCACCTGATCCTAAAAATATGATTCGTGGTGGCTTAACTGCAATCTTTACCATGTTAAAAAATGATCCACGTGTGGCGCGTATTATTTATATCGATGCCATGCTGGTTCAAGAACTGCATAATCATGCCACGATCCATGAAACGATGGGCCGTTTTGATCGATTAATTCACTCTTTTGTCACCCTGATGATGCCGCATATTGAACGTAGTGAACAAGAAATTTCCTTGGTTGCCACAGGTTTAAATGGCTATGTGACTCAAATTGCGGTGCGCTGGGTCATGGGTGGGTTTAAACAATCGCTTGAAGAAATTGTCTCAGCATGTGAAATTGTATTTATATCGCTGATTGATTCATTTTCATCTAAATAAGCTTTTTAGCCTGCACAATCCTGTCATAAAATCGTCATAAAACTGTCAAATAGCGTATTTTTATGTTCATTTTAAATAAATTTCTTTCCTCAAAATGGAACATTTATTTAAAAATGTCATGGATTATTCATCATATCGACGATTATTTGTCACATTTTTTTGCAAAAATTCGTCAACATCTTCTTTTTGCAATGATACTGTCATAATTTATCTTTGTAATAAGCCTGTCATAAATAAAAGACGGTACACCGTTCATACATAGGATATTGCGTTGTGAAAGATGACTATATATTAATCGTCGATGACGAACTTCCGATTCGAGAAATGATTCATACCTCATTGGATATGGCAGGTTTTCAATGCCTGCAAGCTGAAGATGCAAAACAAGCCCATCAAATGATTGTTGACCAACGACCATCTTTGATTTTACTCGATTGGATGATGCCTGGCGGTGTGAGCGGTGTAGACTTATGTCGTCGCTTAAAACGTGATGAAAACTTGGCAGAAATTCCAGTCATCATGTTGACAGCACGTGGCGAAGAAGACCATAAAGTTCAAGGTCTTGATGCTGGTGCAGATGACTATATGACCAAACCATTCTCTACCCGTGAATTGGTTTCGCGTATCAAAGCTGTCCTTCGTCGTGCCAATGCACTCAGTGGCGAAAAAACCATTGATGCCAATGGATTAATACTTGATCCAGTGAGCCAACGCGTCAGTTTTAGTGATAATATTTTAGAAATGGGTCCAACAGAATACCGCTTATTGGCATTCTTTATGACACATCCTGAACGTGCTTATACACGTGCCCAGTTACTTGATCAGGTCTGGGGTGGTAACGTGTATATTGAAGACCGTACCATAGATGTACACATCCGCCGCTTACGTAAAGTGCTTGAACCTTATGGTGCTGATCGCTACGTACAAACTGTACGTGGAACGGGTTATCGCTTCTCTACCCGTGCAGATGTTGCTTTAGGTTAAGCATTCTCAAGGTAAATAAATTTCTATGTATGAACCCTACCCCGTCCCAGATCTTGCACGAGAACATAAAAAATTCCGTTACAGTAGCTTGTGGGAATTTGCAAAACAAGATTTACGCCTACTTGGTTTTTTACTCATTATCGGCGGATTTATTGGTTTAGGGATAGGGTATTTTTGGATTTGTATTTCCATCGGTTTTGCTGTTTTTTTTCTGTTTCAATTACGCTCTTTATACTTGGTCAATGAGTGGATTTCGAATCGTCCTTACGACTCTCCACCCAATCTAGAAGGTATCTGGGGTGCGCTGCTTTTTAATGTTTATCGTGCACAACGCCAAGAACGGGTTGTTCAAGCTGAAATGGTCGGATTGATTGATCGGGCGCAATCCTCACTGATAGCTTTAGCAGAAGCTGTTGTTTTAACGGATGAATTACATCAAATTGAATGGTGGAATCCTGCTGCGGAAAGACTGTTAGGCATTCAACCGCTAGATCGTGGTCGTAATATCTTGACCATTATCCGCCAGCCGAGCTTTATTGAATATTTTAATAATATCGACCAATCTCCAGATGGCATTAAAATAAAATCTTCGGTTTATGAAGAGCATTATGTACAGATTAAACTGACACGTTTTGGTAGTGAAAGCCGTTTGCTCGTCGCTTACGATGTCACACGTGTACATAATCTGGAACAAATGCGCAAAGACTTTGTCGACAATATTTCACATGAACTTCGTACCCCGCTGACTGTACTCAGTGGTTATATCGAAACCTTTACCGACCAAGAAGATTTAAATCCGCGCTGGAAACGTGCCTTTGAACAGATGCAATCGCAAACACGTCGTATGAATGCCTTGGTCAATGACTTACTCTTGCTTTCACGTTTAGAAGGCAATAAACAGGTCGCAAAAAATCAAATCATCGATATGCCGAATTTGATGAATCAGCTTTTTGATGATGCACAAGCCTACAATGTCGATTATGGCCATACTTTAAATTTAGATATCGACAGTCATTGTGACTTAATTGGTTCTGATGCAGAGCTTGCCAGTGCGTTTAGTAATTTAATCACCAATGCGATTAAATACACCCCTAAAGGTGGCACTGTTACAATCGGCTGGCATGATGACAGTGAACATGGTTATTTCACTGTTGAAGATACCGGGATCGGGATTGACCCAAAACATATTCCGCGTTTAACCGAACGCTTTTATCGTGTAGACAGCGCACGAAGCCGCCAAACAGGTGGAACAGGTTTAGGGCTTGCCATTGTGAAGCATGTTTTAATGCAACATAATGCGTATTTAGAAATTGATTCTAAAGAAAATCGGGGGTCTATTTTTAGAGTGGTTTTCCCCAAAGAGCGCCTTGATTTTGCAGGTTAATATTTGATTTTTTGATTAATTCGAATGAAACTATTTCTAGATTGTGAATTTAATGGCTTTGGTGGTGAATTAATTTCGCTGGCATTGGTTGACGAGAATAATCAACATTTTTATGAAGTTTTAGAATGCGCTGACCCAATTACTTGGGTTAAAGACCATGTCATGCCTCGTCTAAATCAAAAACCGATTTCATTAGCGCAATTTCAAAGTCACTTACAGATTTATTTATCTCAATATTCTAGTCTTGAAATTGTAGCAGATTGGCCAGAAGACTTTGCCTTGTTTACCCGTAGTCTGGTACTTTCTGCAGGAAAATGTATCCGAACACCTCCGCTGACCATGCAGTTATGGATGCAGGATCCAATCGAAACCCATGTCCCCTCTGAAAACCCACACAATGCCTTAGCAGATGCACAGGCTTTAAAGCTGTCTTATTTCAATGCCATAAGGCTTTAGACTCGGTGACTTTCTACAACAGAAAGTGCACCTCATCATAGAACACGCAAATTAAACGGTATGCCCTAAAGCTTCGCCCATCACCACAATAGAATTGGCTTTAAACTGTTCATCCCAAGTGATTTTATTCTGTTCAAACAATACAACTGCGGTTGAACCTAAATAAAAACGTCCAAGTTCAGCACCCTTTTCTAAGGCTAAATCATGCTGGTTTAACTCTAAACGCCCTGTTGGTTTTACTTTACCAGTCGCCACAGTTTCAATTCCTGCCACGATCATTGCACCCACCAGAACAACCGCCATACGTCCTAATTCGGTATCAAACAAACATACCATACGCTCATTACGCGCAAATAAACCTGGAATATTCTCTGCTGTCGTTTGGTTTACTGAAAATAACTCACCAGGGATATACAAAGTTTCTGTCAACGTTCCTGCAAATGGCATATGGACACGGTGATAATCACGTGGTGACAAATAAACCGTGGCAAATTCACCATTGATAAATGGTGCAGCCAATTGTGGATCGCCAATCAGTTTGTCTACAGAAAAACTTTGGCCTTTGGCCTGAAAGACATCACCATCTTTAATTTTACCCAACTGAGAAATTGCACCATCTGCCGGAGAGACGATACTGGTCTGATCTGTGTCAATTTCTCGAACACCGTCTTTTAAGGCACGGGTAAAAAATTCATTGAATGATTTATATTTTAAAGCATCACTTTGCTCAGCAATAGAAAGGTCTATCCCGTACTGTGCTTTAAATGCTTGAATCGCTAAATTTTTAACAATTGGATTTTCACTGGCTGCAACTTTACCAACAACACGGCTGAGTTGCTGTTGCGGAATGACTTTTTGTGCTTGGATAAAAATTTGTTTTTTTAACGCTGATGTAAGACTCACGCAGGTGATTCTCCAGTAATAATTGGACTATCGAGGCGATTGCCCCACTCGCTCCACGCACCATCATAGGCTTGAATATTCCAATCCAATAACCGACCCAAGATATAAGCCAGACCAGAACGATGATGTGACTGACAATACACCACCACAGGCTGGTCAAATTGAAAGCCTAATTGTTCTAGACGTTGTTGCGTGCGTTCTAGAGGATGCAATTTTAAATGATTTTGACGATTAATTGCAGTACTCCATTCAAAATGTTGTGCACTTGGAATGTGACCGCCGCGTCGCGCTGCTAAACGCTGTCCTGTATATTCTTCTGAAGTTCGACAATCCCAAACTTGAATCGCTTGCTGTTCAACCTTTTGCAACAGTTTGGCATATTCAATTCGGTGTTGATCAAGATGTTGTAAATTGACGGTAACTAAGGGTTCAACTTTGCTATAACTTTCTGCTTCAGCCGAAGTCGGATAGCCTGCTGCTAACCATGCATGAATTCCGCCATTGAGTAGGCTGGTATTATAAAAGCCAAGGCAATGTAAGTTCCAGATCAAACGCCCAGCCCAAGCACCACCTTCATCATCGTAGACCACAACATGATGTTCGGGAGAGATGTTTAAATACTCAATCAGCGCTTTTAAACCGTCCTCATCGGGCAATAACCCTGAAGCTTGTTCTTCCTGTCGAACCAACAGTTGTGGTTTAACATGTAAGGCATGTGGAATATGTAATTGATCATACACAGAGCTACGACTTAGATCGACAATACGAATTTTGTCATGCCCTAAAAATGGCACAAGTTGTTCTGCTTCTATGAGTAATTCGAAGTTAAAGGCTGATGTAGTCATACGTTTTTCTATTTTAAGACCTTGAGCACAAATGATCTTAGCACAGTGTTTTTTACCAATATGCTGATTTTTCACATTCTTTTAGCAAAAATTCAGATATCAATTTTCACTGCTTCGACAACTTCAGGTATTTCAAAGACCTGTCGTAAGTAAGCCAAGAAAGTATCGTTATCCGTCATGGTTTTTCCGGGACTATCTGAAATTTTCGCCACCGATTGACCATTACACTCCACCAGTTTTAACACAATATTGAGTGGTGTTTGCCCCATATCATTGGTCAAATTGGTACCAATACCAAAACTAACTTGAAAGCGATCTTTAAAGTATTGATACAACGCCCATGCACGTTCAATATCTAATCCATCACTAAAGGTTAGCATCTTGGTTTTAGTATCAATTTTTAGTTTTCGGTAGTGCTGATAAGCTTTATCGCCCCATTCAAATGGGTCACCACTGTCATGACGTAAGCCATCGAATAACTTGGCAAAATACAAATCAAAATCTTGTAAGAATGCATCCATACCGACCACATCGGTCAAGGCAATGCCCAAATCACCACGATACTCTTGTACCCAGGTTTCTAAAGCAGCTTTTTGAAAATCTCTTAAGCGGACATCTAGCGCTTGGAATGCTTGTAGAAACTCATGCGCCATGGTTCCAATTGGATGAATATTTAATTCCTTTGCCAAAAGGACATTACTGGTACCTCTAAACACATTGGGTACAGCTGCATGGAAGGTCTGGATCACATGTCTTTGCCAATCTAGGCTATAACGACGACGAGTACCAAAATCTGAGACTAAAAATGGAGGAGCTTGAGTGCCTTGTTGTTGTTCAAATTTCTTTAATAATTCAACTTTGGCTTGTAGACGACGTTCACCTTCAACATAAATGTCATCATTACGAATCCGGCTAAAATAGAGTTCATTGACAATCGCCAGAACAAAAATTTCAAACATCATCGCCTGAACCATTGGGCCTTCAACCCAAATGTCTAAACGACCTTGTTCATCAATACCCGCTTTAATAAAACGGCGTTTGAGTTGGAATAATTCTAAATAGTCAACAAAATCACTTTTGATAAAACGCATACTGCGTAAATATTGCAATTCATCTTCTTGGAATTTGAGTAAGCAGAGATGATCGAGCTGCTCGTTCAAATCATCCAGAATATCCGTCAGGGGATAAACCGTAGCATCTAGATTACGACAGCGAAAGTGATACACACTGTGCGTTTGAGGAAATTTATGTAGCACCACTTGTAACATGGTAAATTTATATAAATCTGTGTCGAGCAAGGATTGGATGATTGGCGCCATATCTATTTTAATTTCGCTATGCTGTTTTTATTAAAGCATATTTTTCGCTGAGATAACGTAATCATTTATAAGTGATGAACTATATTTTCAGTTAAGCTCAACATAAATCTCAGCAGAATTATTTTTTCAATTTATCTACTCACATGATAATTTTATAAATTCTATTCTTATTCAAAAGCTTATCAACAGCTTCAACTTTTCAGCAATGGCCTACTCGCATCAACTTACAGGGTTTTCCCTGTTAGAATAGCGCTATCGTATTTTAGTCTTATTGTTTATATGCGCGCATTATTACAAAGAGTGTTAGAAGCCAAAGTCGTTGTTGATGGTGAAACCACGGGAGAAATTCAAAAAGGAATTTTGGTTTTTCTAGGCTTAGCGAAGGAAGATAATTTTGAAAAAGGTCAAAAATTAATTGATAAAATTTTGAAATATCGTTTCTTTGATGACGAACAAGGCAAAATGGGCTGGAATGTCAGCCAAGCCAATGGCGGGATTTTATTGGTTTCTCAATTCACCTTAATGGCACAAACGCAAAAGGGCTTGCGTCCAGACTTTGGGCCGGCCATGCCGCCCGCTGAAGCCCAAGCACTGTATCAACAATTGGTTGATTATGCTCGATCACAATTTACAAACGTTGAGACGGGTATTTTCGCAGCGGATATGAAAGTACATTTGGTCAATGATGGGCCTGTGACCTTTAACTTAGAAGTTGAATAATTAAAAGCTTGAGCTTAATGCCAATGTTTAAATCCTAAAAAGCCCGATCAGATCGGGCTTTTTAAGATTTTCGATTCGCTTAGCGTCCAATCTTCTCTTTTAAGAATTGACGTGCCAATTTAATTTTGTCTTTTACTGGTTTTGGAACTTTTGGTGGAATCAGTTTAGCCACTTGGTTAAACCAGACCAACAAACTGAAATCGCCTTCCATTTTGATGCTGCCGTTTTGCATACCCGTCATAAAAGCCGTTGGATCGCCTTTTACCAAAGTTTTTACACCTTGCTCACTGTCAGCAAACTGTAAAACAAAATCAGCTTTTTGTTCAGCACCTGAAACTGTATCAATTTGACCATTGTTCACAATAATTTGGCGTGCCACGCCCAAGTCAGTACCAATCTGAATACGGAACTGACGGTCATGGGTCAATTCAATAAATTTTGGACTGGTACGAGCCAATTGTTTCATACGAAGTGCTAAACCCAATACAAGCAAATCCAGTGGATCTGTACTTGCATCAACGATTGGTAACTTCACAACTGGAATTGCAGAAAGTTTCATGACATTTAAGCCTGTTGTTTTTTAAATTAGATTCGAATTTGCTCATCCTAACATAACTTGTCATTGCGTAGACATGGCTTTCAGAGCAAAGTATAAACTGAAAAAAAGGTATACCATTATGATATACCTTGGAATGTCTAAATTGATTTTTTTCGTGTAATTAAAGTCACTATTGTTATCTTAGCGTTCATATTGACTGAAGTTTTCACTCAAAACTTATTCATCTTCATAGACTGGGGTATGTTCAATATATTGGCGATTTGCCAATGCTTTTTGTGCACGACTGTCTTCACGCAATAAGAGAGCAATCAATGCAGACATCGCCAACATAATCGCGGTTAAATAGCTATATGCGACCGAAATATCAAAGATGTTCTGTACACTATAACGCATTGCTTCCAAGGTGCCCCAGAAGATCATGCCTGCAAACATAAACCCTAACCAATGACGATAAGGGGAAAAGAAAACGGTAGCCAACGCTGCAGCAATTAGACCGAATCCAATCAATGTTGCAAATGTTGTTGATACCATAACAACCTCCGTCAAAATGATGCCTTATAAAAAAACCGTTTAAATAGGTGTTTCACAACAATTTCAAGCTTTATAATTTTTCTTAAATCACCTTATAGAAGCTTATGCTTTGCATTATGTATAGTTTTTAAGAGAAGGAAAGCGCTGTTTTCTGCTTAAACGACACACTTTGTCGCAACATTCATTTGTCATTACATTTTTTAAGAATCCTGTTTTTCTCACAATCTAATTACCATCAATCATGCAGTGTCATTACAAAAAAATACACACAGCTTTTAATCCCTAAAAAACTTTTTTTAAGTTCTAAAACGAATATTTTTATCAAGCTGTTTTATTGAGCGCGAATGGCAGCAAAGTGATTTATTTTCAAATAAAAAATAGCGACTTAAAGTCGCTATTTGTCATGATTCTGCAATATAACCCATGTCATTTAAGCACGGGACAAATCTTTATCATGCACGCCTAAAAGATAAAGCACACCATCTAGACCTACACTTGAAATAGCTTGATTGGCATTTTGGCGAACCACAGGTTTAGCACGGAATGCGACTCCAAGCCCTGCAATTGAAAGCATCGGTAAATCGTTTGCGCCATCTCCTACCGCAATCGCTTGCTCAGGTGAAATCCCCATTTTTCCAGCCAATTCAGTCAAGAGATACGCCTTGCGCGCACCATCAACGATATGGCCTTTAACCTCACCTGTCACAACACCATTTTCAACATCGAGGATATTGGCATGCACTTCATCAATGCCCAATTTTTCTTGTAGATATTCAGCAAAGTACTGAAAACCACCAGATAAAATCGCAGTTTTATAACCCAGTGATTTTAGTGTCGAGATTAACCGCTCGGCACCTTCTGTCACGGTTAGTCGTTCAGCAATTTGAGGCAATACTGTGGCATCAAGGCCTTTAAGTAACGCAACGCGTGCACGGAAACTTTGTTGAAAATCTAACTCCCCTTGCATTGCACGTTCAGTGATTTCAGCGACTTTATCGCCCACCCCTGCTTCTTTAGCAAGTTCGTCAATCACTTCTTGCTCAATCAAAGTCGAGTCCATGTCGAAGCAGACTAAGCGACGATTACGGCGATAGGCATTGTCTTCCTGCACCGCGACATCAATATTTAATTCAGCAGAAAGCCGTAAACATGCGGCACGCATCGCCTGTGCATCCAGCATTTGCCCACTCAAACCGAATTGAACACATGAACGTTTCAGCCCATCTTGGTGTCCATTACGCTCGGGACGCCCCGACAAGCGCGTTACTGTTTCAATGTTAAAACCTTGACTTGAAACAATATTGGTCACCGCTTGCAGATGTTCGGCTGTGAGCTCTGGTGCTAAAGCGGTCACGATATAACGTGTGCGCCCACCTTCACTCACCCATTGGTCATATTCTGCGCCTGAAATCGGCTTAAAACGAACAGTTAAACCAATATCATGTGCTAAAATAAGGATGTCTTTCATGGCTAAAGCTGTTGCAGTTTGATCGTTTGACGACACTACAATACCTAAAGTCAATTGATTATGGATGACCGCCTGTCCTACATCTAATATTTGCAAAGAATGTACGGACAACACTTGCATTAATCGAGTAAACTGATTGGGTTGGTCAGGTCCTAAAAATGAAATAAGAATGATTTCTCGCATGAATTGACTCGGGTCTGAGCTACAACAATTGGAAGAATCATAATCGAAATCGAAATTTTTTGCTTTGGAAGTTTACGTTGAATGCGCCAAGACAAGGGCTATTTGCTAGCCTACTTATTGTAAGTTTTGCATTTCATACCTTTTTATTGGTAGTTGCAACAACACATCAGTTGAATGAAAACCGTGCCAGCCAAGGCCAACTCATGACCAGCCAATTGGTCACGGACAGCCTATCTGAACTCGAACCCGCAAATACGGTGTCATTGGCGCTGTTGGCAAATCGCTATGCGACCAATCCAAGCGTGGCTTCGATTCGAATACTGGATGCTAAAAAACAAGTGCTGGCAACCAGTGGTATGGCAAAAACGCGTCAAGGTGAAGTTTTTGTTCGTGATGCATTACAGAACGAGAAAAAAGTCGGCACTATTGAAATTACCTTGATCAAGCCAAGTATTGGTGAAATTTTACGTACCCAATGGCTGGCTATTTTAGTGTCCTTATTGATTCATACCTTCTTATGGTTGGCCTACCGTGCCATCGCTCGTCCAACACGTAGTGAATATTTGGCTCGCATCAACAATGAAGCCCGTTTAAAACATGAGATTCAACAACTGACGGAAGCACTTGAAGCTGAGAAAGCCAACCGCACGATTGCGATTGCCCAAGCTCAACAACAAGCGCAAGCCAAAGCAAAACCTGAACCCAAAACTCCTGTAACCACGACACTGGAAAATGACCAAGAGATTTTGGCGCTGAATATTCAGTACTATGATCCAAAGCAACTGATGAATACGGTCAACCAGTCGGTTTCACTGCCTTATTTTAATTTATGTCAGATTTTTCTGAATAAAAGTATTGAACTTTGCGCACAGCATTTCAAATTGAATGCAAAAGATTTCACCATTCATCAAGAATTTAATCAGAATGGTGCAATCCTGAGTATTAATGCTGAAAAACCCAATGCAGCACAATCTATATTAATGGTTGGTTCAGTATTTCAATTATTGTCAGAAGTTCTGTATAAACGTTACCGTGAAGATAAGCGCTTTGTGTTACAGACGCGTTGTGCGGTCACCACCTCAGTAGAGGCGATGCAACTTGATGCGTCTCAAGCGGCTGAGCGCTTGGTGAATCATTTAATTGCCAAAGAAATGGCATTGTATTTAAGCAATGATCAACTCAAGCATATTGGTAATTGTTATCAATTGGTTGCCTTACCAAATCCAACCAATGTGTTGACCCGTCATTCATTTATGATCAATGGTATGAATAATGACTGCGCTGAACTTGCACAAAATATTCGTACTGAGATTTTAAAAGGTAAGAAAAATACACCGAATTCTGAAGCAATCTCAGAGAATTAAATATTTACCATCTATCAAGCCCTCCTCTTTTTTAAAGTGCGAGGGTTTTTCTTTTATTACGCTCAATTTCCGATAAGTTAATCTTATTTTTTTCGAAATGAGTGTCTGATCTTTATACTAAATCGCAATGTTTCAATTTTCTTCTCTTTTCATTGCCCTACAAGCTTGTGTATAACTATCTATCTCAAAGGAAGATGATAAGCATAGGCAAAATACGTAAAAACACGTTAGACTATGCTCCGAATGTACTCAATGAAAATGTCATACGACAGAACAAAAAGGTGAAGGTTGATGCCGCTCAATACTGTTGAAGAGCTTGTAGCAGATATCCGTGCAGGTAAAATGGTTATCCTCATGGATGACGAAGATCGTGAAAATGAAGGCGATTTAGTCATTGCTGCAACACACGTACGCCCTGAAGACATCAACTTTATGATCACCCATGCTCGTGGTCTTGTATGCCTAACACTGAGTCGTGACCGCTGTAAGCAACTCGATCTACCATTAATGGTCGACCATAATGGCGCACAACACAGTACAAACTTCACGCTTTCTATTGAAGCGGCAAATGGTATTACCACTGGTATTTCTGCCGCAGAACGTGCCCATACCATTCAAACTGCAGTTGCAGCACATGCCAAACCTGCTGATATTGTACAACCTGGGCATATCTTCCCATTGATGGCACAACCAGGTGGTGTATTACACCGTGCTGGGCATACAGAAGCTGGCTGTGACTTATCTCGTTTAGCGGGTTTAGAGCCTGCGTCGGTGATTTGTGAAATTATCAATGAAGATGGCACGATGGCACGTCGTCCAGATCTTGAAGTATTTGCTGAGAAACATGGCTTAAAAATTGGTACAATTGCTGATCTGATTCATTATCGTATGACCAATGAACAAACCGTAGAACGTTTGGATCAACAAAGTATAGATACTGAATACGGTACCTTTGATTTATACCGTTACCGTGAAATTGGTAATCCAGACATTCATTTGGCTTTGGTCAAAGGTGAACCGAAACAAGGGGTGACAACTGTCCGTGTACATGGTTTCAACCCTGTACGTGATTTATTGAAACTCAATAAAAAAGATGGTGAGCCTGCTTGGAACCTCGATAAAGCACTCAAAACGATTGCCGAGAGTGATCGAGGGGTTTTGGTCTGGATTGGTCAACGTCATCTATCTGACTTAGGCCCTGCTTTGGCAGAACTTGGTAAGCCAAAACCAACAAAATCAAATGCTGCACTTTCACAGCAATACCAAACAATTGGTGTTGGTGCACAAATTTTACGTGATCTTGGTGTTGAAAAGATGAAACTTCTTAGTTCACCATTACGTTTCAATGCATTATCAGGCTTTAATTTAGAAGTGGTGGAATACATCACTGCTGACCAAAAAACGGGTCAATAATTTTTAATCAGACTGCATTTATTGCTCAATTAGGTTTTTAGTCGGGAAATAAAAGCAGTCGGTACAACCACTTATCTGTTAAATTATCGAGGTTGCCATGGCGATTCGCCGAATTGAAGGTTTATTACATCTCGCGAGCGAAGACCGTTACGCGATTTTAGTTGGTCGTTTTAACAGCTTTGTTGTTGAACATTTATTAGAAGGTGCAATTGATACATTGCATCGTCATGGTGTAAGCGACGATAATATCACTGTCGTTCATGCACCGGGCGCATGGGAACTTCCAGTTGTGGCTAAAAAATTAGCAGCTTCTGGTAAATTCGATGCAGTGATCGCACTTGGCGCAGTGATTCGTGGTAGTACGCCACATTTCGACTTCGTTGCAGGTGAATGTGCCAAAGGTTTAGGTGTAGTTGGTTTAGATACTGGCCTACCTGTAATCAATGGTGTATTGACTACGGATAGTATTGAACAGGCGATTGAACGCTCTGGTACAAAAGCAGGTAATAAAGGTGGTGAAGCTGCCCTTACTGCTATTGAAATGGTTAACCTGTTAAAGGCAATTTAAAGCATGTCGCAAACACTCCAAGCTACTTATGCAGCAAAACGTAAAGCACGTCGCTTTGCTGTACAAGGGATTTATGAATGGCAAATGAGCCACAACCCAGTGCATGAAATTGAAGCACGTACCCGTGTTGAAAACGCAATGCATAAAGTGGATCTCGGCTATTATCATGAGTTGCTCACAGCCGTGATCGCAAACCATGAAGCATTGGATGCTTTACTTGTTCCTGTTCTGGATCGTGAACTGAGTGCATTGGACGGTGTAGAACTTGCTACATTACGTTTAGGTGCATACGAACTCAAAGACCATCTTGAAGTCCCTTATCGAGTTGTACTCGATGAAGCCATTGAGCTGGCAAAACACTTTGGTGGTGCTGACAGTCATAAATACATCAATGGTGTATTAGATCGTTTAGCAACAAGCCTGCGTGAAGCAGAAAAGCAACAAAGTAAATAAGTTGTTTTTACATGGCTGAGTTTTCAATTATTGAGACCTATTTCAATCGTCAGCAGCAAACTGATGTTGATCTAGGCGTCGGTGACGACTCAGCTCTGCTCTCCCCGCCTTTGAATCATCAATTGGTGATTTGTACGGATACCCTTGTCGCTGGTCGACATTTTCCGTTAGAAACTTCTCCACATGCCATTGGCTGGAAATCTGTTGCTGTCAATCTGTCAGATATTGCTGCAATGGGTGCAAAACCCCACAGTATTTTACTCGCATTGAGCCTATCCCAAATTGATCATGACTGGCTAAAACAATTTAGTCAGGGTTTATATGATTGTTGCGATCAATTTGGCGTACGTTTAATTGGTGGTGATACCACACAAAGTCCACATCTCACCATTACCGTCACCGCACTGGGCTGGATTGAAACAGGCAAAGCCATTACCCGTTCTGGCGCACAAGTCGATGATTTAATTGTAGTCAGTGGCTCGATTGGTGATGCCGCTTTTGGGCTAAAACATTTAGGACATCCACTACAACAACGTCTAGATTACCCAACACCGCGCTGCGAATTAGGTGCTCTGTTAAAAGACTTGGCGTCCAGTATGATTGATGTTTCAGATGGGCTTGCTCAAGATCTCGGGCATATCTTAGATGCCTCGGGTGTCGGTGCAAAAATAAATTTAAATCAACTCCCGATTCAGTCAACTTTAAGGCAACTCAGCGACAATGAGCAATGGAAATATGCTTTAGCGGGCGGAGATGATTATGAGTTATGCTTTACAATAACTATGCAAAATTATGCTAAACTTTTGCAATTAAAACCAAATGTAACCACTACAATCATCGGCCAAGTTACACAAAAATCTGGGATTGTATTTGAGAAAGATGGCTTAGACCATCCACTTCAACTTCAAGGGTACCAACACTTTGCATAAACCTCCGATTGTCTTTAAAAGTATGACATGGGCTGAACGCTTTATTGTGTTCTGCGGTGTGGGCTTTGGTTCAGGCTTAGCGCCTAAAGCACCAGGTACATTTGGCTCAGCATTTGCGCTTTTGTTTATTCCGATTTGGCTTGCAATTGGTTTTTATGGCTCCATATTGGCCATCATAATCATGTCATTGCTCGGTATTTGGATTTGTGGGAAAACCGCAGAGATTATCCATGTGCATGATGATGGGCGCATTGTTTGGGATGAGTTTGCTGGGCAATCAATCACGTTCCTGCCTTTAATTTATTTAGGACAAATGAATTGGATTTGGGCACTGGTTGGATTTGCACTGTTCCGTTTATTTGATGTCTGGAAACCATGGCCTATTCGTGTCATTGACCAAAAAGTCGATGGTGGCTTTGGGATCATGCTTGACGATATTATTGCAGGCCTCTGGGCAGCAATATGTATCGTGATTTATTTATATTTTAAAATGGCTTAAGCCAGATCTGTTAGGTGTGATATGTCTACAACTGTGATCATTCTTGCTGCAGGTAAAGGAACACGTATGCGTTCTAGTTTACCCAAGGTACTCCAACCTTTAGCAGGACGCCCACTACTCGGTCATGTGATTGAAACAGCAAAACAATTACAAGCAAAAAATATCATTACAATCTTTGGTCACGGTGGTGATCTAGTTCAAAATGCATTTGCACATGAAAATATTCAATGGGTAGAGCAAACCGAACAACTCGGTACGGGTCATGCCGTTAAAGTGACTTTACCTGTTTTGCCCCAAGATGGCATTTCTTTGATCCTTTCTGGTGATGTGCCTTGCGTACAACAAAGTACCCTACAACGCTTGGTTGATGTATCCAGTCAAACAGGCATCGGTTTAGTCACATTAACGCTTGATGATTCTACTGGCTACGGTCGCATCGTACGTAAGGATGGAAAAATCCAAGCGATTGTTGAACATAAAGATGCTTCTGATGAACAACGTCAAATTAAAGAAATCAACACAGGTATTTACTGTGTGAGCAATGCCAAATTACATGAATGGTTACCTAAACTCAGCAATGACAATGCTCAAGGCGAGTACTACCTCACTGATATCGTGGCAATGGCTTTAGCGGATGGTATGGAAATCGCATCCATTCAACCAGAATTGGCTTTTGAGGTTGAAGGCGTAAATGATCGTATTCAACTTGCAGCATTAGAGCGTGAATTTCAAAATTATCAAGCCAAATTATTGATGCAACAAGGCGTGCATTTGATTGACCCTTCACGTTTTGATTTACGTGGTCAACTCACTGCGGGTACTGACGTTCGTATTGATATTAATGTGATTATTGAAGGTCAATGTGCTTTCGGAAATGGCGTTGAAATTGGCGCAGGATGTATTATCAAAAATACTCAAATTGCGGCAGGAACCAAAGTTCAACCGTATAGTGTTTTTGAAGATGCGGTAATTGGTGCAGATGTACACATTGGTCCTTTTGCACGACTACGTCCAGGTGCGAAATTGGCAGATGAAGTTCATATCGGTAACTTTGTTGAAGTGAAAAACACTTCTGTTGGTCTCGGTTCAAAAGCCAATCATTTCACCTATTTAGGCGATGCAGAAATTGGTGCGGGTTCAAACATCGGTGCAGGTACAATTACCTGTAATTATGATGGCGCCAATAAACACAAAACCATCATTGGTGATAATGCCTTTATTGGAACCAACAACTCACTGGTTGCACCGATTAAAATTGGGCATGGCGCAACCACAGGTGCGGGTTCAGTGATTACCCATGATGTAGCAGACAACAGTCTTGCATTTGAACGTGCAAAACAAATTTCGAAAGAAAATTATCAACGTCCCCAAAAGGTCAAGAAATAAGAGGATATTATTATGTGCGGTATTGTTGGTGGCGTTGCTGAACGAAGCATTACAAATATTTTAATTGAAGGCCTAAAACGTCTTGAATATCGTGGTTATGACTCTGCGGGTGTTGCTCTAGTTGATCAGGGGCAAATCTTACGTGAACGTCGTGTTGGTAAAGTTGCAAATTTAGAAGGCGCGGTTGCAGAGTCGAATATTTTAGGTTCTGTGGGTATTGCACACACACGTTGGGCAACCCATGGTAAACCAACTGAAAACAATGCCCATCCGCATATTTCTGGGCATGTTGCAGTGGTACATAATGGTATTATTGAAAACTACCAAGAGCTTAAAGATGATCTTGAAGCTTTGGGTTATGTGTTTACATCTCAAACCGATACTGAAGTCGTTGCTCACTTAATTACTGAAGCACTAAAATCATCGCCAAATTTATTAAAAGCCGTTGAAGAAATCGTACCTCAACTGAAAGGTGCTTATGCACTGGGGATTGTGCATACCGATTACCCAAATGAATTAATTGCTGTTCGTGAAGGCTCACCTTTAGTCATTGGTGTCGGTATTGGTGAGAACTTTATTAGTTCAGACCAATTGGCACTATTACCTGTGACCAACCGTTTTATCTATCTTGAAGAAGGTGATATTGCGCGTTTAACTCGTGAAACGATTGAAGTTTTTGTTAATGATCAATTGGTTGATCGTCCGGTGAAAGAGCTGGATGCAACCGTGAGTAATGCCTCTAAAGGTGAATATAAACACTACATGCTCAAAGAAATTTTTGAGCAACCTGAAGCAATTCAACAAACGATCTCTCAAGCTTTAAATGGCAATACATTACGAGAAGACTTTTTACAAAATGCTGAAATAGATTTTAAAAATGTTCAGCAAGTTCAAGTGCTTGCTTGTGGTACCAGCTACCATGCGGGAATGATTGCAAAATATTGGTTTGAACAACTGATTGATCTGCCTTGCCAAGTTGAAATTGCCAGTGAGTTCCGTTATCGCTCGCCTGTGATTGTAGATAACACCTTGTATGTTTGTATTTCCCAATCAGGTGAAACTGCAGATACCTTGGCTGCATTACGTGATACCCAAAAGCGTGCCAAAGCAAAAGGGGTGAATATCTATACCATGACGATTTGTAATGTCGCGACCTCATCTATGGTTCGTGAAACAAATCATCATTTATTAACCCTAGCTGGTCCTGAAATTGGGGTCGCATCAACCAAAGCATTTACCACACAGCTTGCGGCTTTGATGTTATTGACCCTTAAACTTGGTCAAGTTAAGCAAACCATTTCAGCTGAACGTATTGATGAAATCACTTCCGCATTGTGGCATATCCCTAAAGTCATTTTAGATACCTTACAAAATGATGCAGAAATTTTACGTTTATCTGTTCTGTTCAAAGAGAAACAGCATTGCTTGTTCTTAGGTCGCGGTACAGAATTCCCAATTGCGCTTGAAGGTGCATTAAAACTTAAAGAAATTTCATATATTCATGCCGAAGGTTATGCTGCGGGTGAATTGAAACATGGCCCACTGGCTTTGGTCGACAATGATATGCCTGTGGTGATTCTTGCACCGAATGATGACATGCTGGATAAACTTAAATCCAATATGGAAGAAGTCCAAGCACGTGGTGGTGAACTGTTTGTTTTTGCTGATGAAAATAGCGGTATCGTGGCTAAAGAACGCCAACATGTTGTCTATGTTCCAACGGTCAATACTTGGTTAGCGCCAATCGTTTATAGTGTACCTGTGCAATTGTTGTCTTATCATGTTGCGGTATTACGTGGTACTGACGTAGACCAACCTCGTAATTTAGCAAAATCAGTTACGGTTGAATAATCAATCAGTTACTCATTGAGCATATGTGTATGAAATAAATTAAGTTTCATACACATATCAATAGCTCAAGCAATCCACACAAACCGTGCGCTAAAATTGCATGAATGTGTGGATTTTTTATGCCTGATTTTTATAGATCCATCAATTTAAAAATAACCTGAACAAAAACCATCTTCTTAAACTTGAACCAACAAAATCCCTGAGCAAAAAATAGCCTCCTTTTTACTTCGTATCAAAGTAAATAAGCTCGAAAGTGAATTAGTCCGTTTTAAAAACTTTATTTCTATTCTGTTTTATTAAACCTAAGTGCCTTATGGCATCAGTTTTTTAAAATTTTTGATTCACAATGCAATAAAAAATTAACATGAAGCTATTTGACAAAACAAACATATGAACATATATTCATATGTAAATAATCCAATTCAGAGGTCCTTATGGGACACAATCATAATCACCCCCATAATAGCCATAGTGATCACAACCACGCACATGTACCTGAAGCAACTACAGGAAATGAAAGAAAAATTCTGATTTCTTTCTTCATTATTTTCAGTTTTATGCTTGTTGAAGCTGCTGGGGGAATCATATCTGGTTCACTGGCACTGTTAGCTGATGCAGGCCATATGATGACGGATGCACTTGCATTAGGATTAGCATATGCAGCGTTTCGCTTTGGCCGTCGTACTGCGGATAAATCACGTACTTTCGGCTATATGCGCTTTGAAGTGATTGCAGGCCTGATCAATTCTCTAACCTTGTTTGGGATTGTTGGATGGATCGTCTATGAAGCGATTGTACGCTTTCAATCACCTCAACCCGTACTTGCAGGACCGATGTTTATTGTCGCAATTGTTGGTATGTTGGTGAATATCTTTGTTTTATGGTATCTCACACGAGATGATACGGATCATGTAAATATCAAAGGTGCAATTCTGCATGTGATGGGTGACTTATTGGGTTCTGTTGCTGCAATTATCGCTGCAATCGTCATCTGGTACTCAGGCTGGACACCGATTGATCCGATTTTGTCTGTGCTTGTATCATTACTTGTATTGCGCAGTGCATGGTCTTTGTTTAAACAAACCATTCATATTTTATTAGAAGGTGCGCCTGCCAATGCGAATACAACAGATATCACCACTCACTTATTAAAATCCGTTCAAGGCATTCAGAAAATTAGCCATATTCATGTATGGATGATTACTTCAGGAAGAGCAATGGCAACATTACATGTCCAACCTGAAGCAGGTGTTGATATCAAGACACTCACCGAACAAATTGAACATGAATTAAAAACCAAATTTGATATTGAACATCCAACTGTCGCGATTGATTGGCAAGGTGATAGCAGCTGTAGCCTTGAAAAACCGACAAAAATTGATCCTCATGCTGGACATAGTCATTAAGATCAATATGGATCAAGCACAAAATGCCACAAGGTCATTGATTGTTGCCTTGTGGCATCCACATTTTGAAATTCACTTTGCTTTTAATAATCGATTTAAAAAATAGAAAATTTAACCACACTGCTCTTCTGCAATATGTTTTGCCATATCAGACAGAACATGACTGACATGCGTATCAGCGATTTCATATAAGACTTGTTTGGCCTGACGCTCACTTTTCACCAAGCGTGCTGAACGTAATAAACGTAAATGATGACTAACCAAAGATTGCGACAAATCGAGTGCTTCACAGATATCGCCTACTGGACTAGGTCCACGCATACAGAATAAAAGAATTCTGAGACGTGAGGCGTCTCCTAAAAGTCGAAAAGTTTCAGCCAGAATAATAATCTCGTCTTGCGATATTTCTGTTGAGCCGTCTTTAAAAGTCATATATTAATCACAATCGTTGTTCATAATTTTTCATCATAAAAGATTCTACTCTTGTGCTTCTCATAAGGACAAGACTTAATCGCGATAAAGTATTTTTCTGGAAGTGCGGTTTTATCAAGCTTGAATAAAAAACCAATACTTTATAAAGATTGGTTGAGTTGTAGCTTCAGCTTTTTTCCACAGGCAATAATGGTTTTTCGATCGGCATCAATTGCGCCATAAGCAATCGCCATTACACGCATTTGCAGGGTAATATCATAATGCGGATAAGACGCTGAGCGATGAAATAAACGGGCATCGATTTCCAGCATTTGCGCAAAATGATGTAATTCCTCCAGTGTATCTGCCATCAAATGACACCATTCTTGGCCTTTAAAAGGAACTTTTGCGCGATCGACATACACACTCATAACAAGATTCATTTTCCCTATTTCGGATTGATTATCCCATGAAATTCATACATGATTGAATACAAATTCAAGGTATAGCAAAGCGTCATTTAATGACAAAATATAATGAAAATTTATCCAGCCACACCAATCCATCTCAAGCAACTCAATCAGCTTGCCTGCACCACATATCGCCAACATTTTGCTGATCTTTGGGCAGAACAAGGCCTACAAAGCTTTCTCAATCAAAATTTTAGTTTAGAAAATTTGTCTGAATCTCTGCGAGATCCTGATCAAATTTGGTTATTGCTTGAAAATGAACAAGCGCAAATTATTGGATATGCCAAGCTAAATCTCAATCAATATGAGCCCCATCTAGATATTATTGGTGCAGAATTACAGAAAATTTACTTGCTTGAAAATGCTGTTGGAAAAAGTTTTGCATCTGCACTCATGCAAAATGCGATTGATATTGCACGTGAACATCAACAAGCTTCTGTATTTTTAGAAATATTGAAAACTAATACGCGTGCAAAAAAATTCTATCAAAATTTTGCTTTTACAGAAAAATTAAACATCGACTTTAAAACCGATTTATATGATATTGGTATGGATTTAATGCAACTCGAATTAACCTCAAGATAATGAAAAAATATCTGATTAGTGCATGTCTTGTAGGTGAAAATGTTCGCTACGATGCCAAGAACTGCCTACAACACAAGCTTAAACAACTGCTAGACACTCAACAAGCCGTGGTGATTTGTCCTGAAGTTTCTGGTGGCTTAAGTACACCTCGACAGCCTGCTGAAATCGTAGGCGGTGATGGTTATCAAGTTTTAAAGGGACAAGCCAAAGTAAAAGATGCCAATGGTGATGATGTTTCAGCTGAATTTATTTTGGGTGCAGAAAAAACCCTAAAACTTGCCCAATACCATCAAGTTACACATATTATTTTAAAAGCCAACAGTCCTTCTTGTGGTTCACAGATGATTTATGATGGATCATTTTCAGGGCATAAAATATCAGGCAAAGGGGTTACAGCAGCCCTACTTGAACAACATGGCTTTAGTGTACTCACTGAAGATGAGTTTTTAAAACAGTTAGCGCATGAATAAGCACTATAAATAAAAAGAGAGCCAAGGCTCTCTAAATGAAAGGTAAATTTTAAAATAGTATTATTGTTTATTTTCAGCCATTTTATCTGCTTTCGCTGCCCAATAGGTGGCTAAAACAGGCCCTGAAATATTATGCCATAAACTAAAAATAGCACTTGGCACTGCGGTTATTGGAGATGCTGCAAAATGTATTGCCGCTAAGGTCACACCTAAACCAGAATTTTGCATCCCCACTTCAATCGCAACAGCTTTAGAGTCAGGATAAGATAGGTTGAATACACGACTTGCCCAATAGCCTAATAAAAAGCCTAAACCATTATGTAAAATCACCACACCCAAAATCAGCAAGCCCGATTGCAAAATTGAAGCCTTACTGGCTGCAATAATTGCTGCCACGATCACCACAATGGCAATCACAGAGATCAAAGGCATCACTTGAATATATTGCTCAGTCTTTTGTTTAAATAGACTTCTTAAAATCACGCCCAAAATAATTGGAAAAATTACCACTTTAAGAATGTCGATAAACATTGAACCCGCATCAATCGGAATCCACTGGCTGGCTAACACATAGAATATTGCAGGTGTCAAAATAGGCGCTAAAAACGTTGAAACAGATGTACATGTGACGGATAAAGCAGTATTTCCTTTGGCCATATAGGTGATGACATTGGATGCTGTCCCTCCGGGGCAACAGCCGACAAGGATTACCCCTACCGCAATTTCGGGTGGTAAATTAAAAACTTTACAGAGAAAGAAAGCCACACTGGGCATCACCACAAAATGTGCAACGACACCGATCACAACTGCTTTGGGATTTGACAAGACATTTTTAAATTCGTCCACGGTCATGGTCATGCCCATCCCCAGCATGATAATCCCTAAAACCCATGGAATATATGCTTTCATCCAGACAAATGCTGCTGGAAAACATAAGGCAATAAAGGCAAACACCACAACCCATAGAGCAAAAGTTTTTTGTACAAACTGACTAAAACGTAAAATTGCTGACATTGTCCTTACCCAAGCAGATTGAGGATTTCGGCTTATCTTAAAACAAGATGTTCTAAAGCAGTAATATTTCTCAAATGATGCAAGTCTTGATGCTTATGCTGCGTTGAAAATCTCTTTTGAGATCACGCGTTTTACACCCACAGCCAGCATTTCCTGCCATGCGTGTTGTAAAGAACCATGTAAATCAATCGCTTTGGTCGCGTCCGAAATCACGAAGGCTTTAAAGCCTAATTTGGCGGCATCCATGGCCGTCCATGCGACACAGAAGTCTGTTGCAATCCCGACAATATACACCGTATCTATACCGCGTTCTTTAAGATAGCCCGCCAAGCCTGTAGTGGTTTTATGATCGGCTTCCATAAAGGCTGAATAGCTGTCAATTTGAGAACGAAAGCCTTTGCGAATGATCAGTTGTGCGGTTGGTATGTTTAGATCAGGATGAAATTCAGCATCTTGCGTCCCTTGTACACAGTGTGATGGCCACAATACTTGCGGACCGTAATCTAAGCTGATCAGGTCATAAGCTTTACGGTTGGGATGATTCTCAACAAATGAAATATGGTTTTCAGGATGCCAATCTTGGGTCAGTACGATATTGTCAAAATGTCGTGCCAATTGATTGATGGTTGGAATGATTTGCTCAGCATGGGCAACTTCTAAATTTCCCCCTGAAGTGAAACCATTTTGTACATCAACAACGATCAAGGCGCTACGCTCAGATTGCAACATTTCCCTACCCTTATATTGGCCAAATGACTATTATTTTAATCGTAAAAATTTAAATACTCGATGACTCAACATACAATAAAAAAGCCTACATTTGCGAGCATCTTATCAAAATCAATCGTGAAATCATCTAGAACGGTTCGCTAGATTCTAAACGGTGAGACTCAGCCGCCCAATAGAAAATTGTTTTCTAGCGAAGATAGATTTTACCCTGCATTTGGATTAAAACTGCATGCCGGTCATGTTTGATAAAAAACTGAAAATTAAAAAAATTGCTTGGAAATGTGAGTGATTTGTTGCTTTTGTTAAAGAATTTCCAAGCTTTGACTAAAGCATATTGTTCTGACACGCTGAATCAGTCATAATTTGCATAAGCATTAGGCAATCTTTAAGATGATTGTTTCTCGCTCAAATCAAAATACTGCAACCATCCCAATCCTTGTTTACTCAAACGCATGTGGATGGAAAAATAGGATATTTTTTTAAAATGACTCAGCAAGCACAGACCATTCAAGGCTCAATTGTCGCAATCGTCACCCCTATGTTTGAAGATGGCAGCGTAGATTGGAAGGGTCTCGAGAAGCTCGTTGAGTGGCACATAGAACAAGGCACTAATAGTATTGTTGCTGTCGGTACAACTGGCGAAGCATCTACTCTTAGCATGGCAGAACACACAGAAGTAATTAAAGAAATTATCCGTGTTGCCAATAAACGTATTCCAATTATTGCCGGTACTGGTGCAAACTCGACACACGAAGCGATTGAACTCACCAAAGAAGCCAAACAACTCGGCGCAGATGCCGCACTTTTAGTTACCCCTTATTATAACAAACCAACGCAAGAAGGTTTATTCCAACACTATAAGGCAATTGCTGAAGCTGTTGATTTACCTATCATTCTTTACAACGTACCTGGTCGTACTGGTGTAGATCTGCACAACGACACCGCGATTCGTTTAGCAGATATTCCTCAAATCGTAGGAATTAAAGATGCGACTGGCGATGTTCCCCGTGGTAAAGAGCTGATTGATGGCTTAAAAGGCAAAAACATGGTGGTGTATTCAGGTGATGATGCGACTGCGAGTGAATTGATTCAGTTAGGCGCCCACGGCAATATTTCAGTGACAGCAAATATTGCACCAAAAATCATGAGCGAACTTTGTGCCGCTGCAATTGCAGGTGATGCTGCAACAGCGAAAAGCAAAGATGACCAAGTTGCAAAATTAAACAATATTCTATTTTGCGAATCGAACCCAATTCCAGTGAAATGGGCACTTCATGAAATGGAATTAATTGGTACTGGCATTCGCTTACCATTAACTCCCCTAGCAGAACAATACCGTGCACCACTGCGTGAAGAACTCAAAGCAGTGGGTCTCATTTAATAAGAGCTTAGTATTATGCAATTACGTTTAGGTTTAACTCTTGCCATTTCAGCTTTAAGCTTGGCGGGTTGTAGTTCCCTTGGAATCAGTAATGGTTCTTTAGATTATAAAAACACGACCACTGTAGAGCCACTTAGCTACCCTGAAGGTTCAACAGTTAGACCTGCAACGCCAATGTATCCAGCTCCTATTGTTGACCCTCTTGCACTTCAGCATGCACCAAAATTTGAAAATAAACGAGGCAACCGTTACGAGGTTCCTCGTCCAGATGTTGCTCAAATCAGTGCACCTGCTGATGAAGTTTCTGCATCAACTGAAAGTGTTGGTCGTCCTCAAATTTTAACTGATGGAAATGGCAATCCACTGATCAAAATTGATGGAAATTCTGCTACAATTTGGCAGTACGCACTTGCGACCCTCAGTAGCTTAAATCATAAGGTTATCGGCCAAAGCAAAAATGCCAATGAGGCAACTGTAAAAATCGATAATTCAACTTATGTATTGAAACTTAATTCTGTAGGTTCAAGTAACACACTTGCTGTGTTTAACGCCGATAATAGCTTTGCAGACAAAGAAAAAGCTGCAGAACTATTAACCCAGATTTACCAAAACTGGCCAGCCTAGTCGTTCTAGGCAATTTTTTTTTGCAAAAGGTTCCCCCATGTTAAAACAAACCTTGCTCTATACTGGTAAAGCGAAATCTGTTTATGAAACAGATAGCGCGGATCATCTAATTCTAGTTTTCCGTGACGATGCTTCTGCATTTAATGGCGAAAAAATAGAGCAACTAGACCGTAAAGGTAAGGTGAACAACCGTTTTAATGCCTTTATCATGGAAAAACTGGCTGCAGCTGGTATTGAAACACACTTCGAAAAACTTCTTTCTCCAACTGAAGTTTTAGTGAAAAAATTGCAAATGATCCCTGTTGAATGTGTAATGCGTAATTATGCTGCAGGTTCATTATGCCGTCGTTTGGGTGTTGAAGAAGGTTTAGAGCTTGTTCCACCAACATTTGAATTGTTCTTCAAAGATGACGCTTTAGGCGATCCTATGGTGAACGAGTCTCAAGCAATTGCATTGGGTTGGGCAAATGCTGAACAATTGGCGCAAATGAAAGAATTGACTCAAAAAGTCAATGTTGTGCTGAAAGATTTATTCGCTCAAGGCAACATGCTTCTTGTTGATTTTAAACTTGAATTTGGCGTGTTCCATGACCGTATCGTTTTGGGTGACGAATTCTCTCCAGACGGTTGCCGTCTATGGGATAAAGACACCAAGAAAAAACTCGACAAAGACCGTTTCCGTCAAGGTTTAGGTGGTGTTGTTGAAGCTTATGAAGAAGTGGCTACTCGCATTGGTGTAGATCTTTCAGATATCTAATTTTAGATACTGATTCTTCAGAAACCGAGCTTTTTAGCTCGGTTTGTTATTTTAAGATGCTGATTTTTCTAATAGGTAATCATATAAATTTTCACCAGCTTTTTTCTGAAAGCGGTTTTCAAATAAAGGCACTAAAAACTCAGGATTAATTTGTGGGAAACTAATGTCCTCAAAATCTTCATCGGATGAGTCTGCATATTGAATAATGACAATAATTTCTTCACCCTGTTGGTTTTTTAATTTTCCTTGTGTTCTTAAATCTTGTAATGCTTGAATAATGGTCTTTTGATAGTGCGCTTGCAATTCGCTATATTGCTCATCTGTATAATCCTCTCCCAAGTCCTGATACAAAGCCGTGATTGCATCGTGAACACGATTATTGGCAGTACTTGAACAACTCCATTCTGAAATCCACCATGCTTCATAGACGTCTTCAAAGGTTTTTAATTGTTCTAATGTGCATCCTACATAAAAGAAACCACAGAAATCTTCAACCATTCCCAAACCAATAGCACATAAATGCTGATCTTGTGTAAGCTGCTGAATCTCAGCGAAAGCATCTTGAATGTCTTGGTAAATCACTGAATATAAATGGTCTTTGTTCATCATCATGTTCTTATCATTCACAATTTCAATGCAGAGTTTACTATCAAAGCATAAATTCTGTATATAAACCATTCGCCTATGTTGGCATTTAGCATTCGTAAAAAATTCAGCAATCGATGGCTTAAAAATACTGTAAATTATTTTTGAAAAAGCGTTGCGATGAAACTTTAAACATTAAAACTTGACCTTACAATTATGGTAAGGTTTATCTTAAGTTTAAGTCTTCTTAGAGCAGGGTGAGATATGGAATTTTATATTGAAAATATGACCTGTGGTGGTTGTGCACGTGGTGTAACCAAAGCAATTCAATCTGTAGATGAAAATGCTAAGGTGATTGCCGATCCACCAAGTCACAGTGTTAAAGTTGAAACAACAGCAACACAGCAACAAGTGGTTGATGCTTTATCAGAAGCGGGCTTTCCTCCACGCTAAGCTGATTGGATAAGGTGAAAAGGGCTATCAATTTAAGGTAGCCCTTTTGCATTAAAGCAAATATAAACTGATCAAACTGGGCTCTGTCATGGGATTTATTCGTCTGTATAGCATTGATCAAACCCAGCTTTTGCTGATGTAAATTGTTGATCATCACTATATTTCATCAACTTAATTCAATATCATCGCCTCATCACTGAGCCAATCAAAATCATACGCTTTATCAATAATTTCAAAAGATTGTGTATCAAACTTCCCATAAAACATCGCATGATAAAATCTAGATTTCTAAACTGAGAACACTTTAAATAACCATACACTTTGCAGATTTTATTCTATTTATATTTTTAAAAGTTGTTTTCTAAATAATCTCAAGCTCACTATGATCACAACAAACCGTTACAAAAAGAGCTACAAAATAGAGTTATGCGTACATTATCAAAACGATATTCATTAAGCCTGACCGCCAGCTTAGTTTTTACATTTCTGTATCCACATGCATACGCTGCGGAACAGATTCCAGCCACCCAAGAAGTTAAAAAACTTGATACCATTGTTGTCACAGGTACACGTTCGCTAAAACGTTCTAAAACAGATTCCTTACAACCGATTGATGTGATTAGTGCAGCGGAATTGACAGAACGTACAGGTTCAAGTGAGTTAGGTACGGCGCTGGCTAAAATTATCCCCTCGATTAACTTTCCTCGTCCAACCGTTGTCGATGGAACAGAACTCGTTCGCCCAGTGCAACTAAAAGGGCTTTCTCCTGATCAAGTTTTGGTTTTAGTGAATGGCAAACGTCGCCATACAGGGGCATTTATTAACCTTGGGGGCACCATTGGACGCGGTTCAGCACCGACCGATTTAAATGCCATTCCGATTTCTGCCATCAGCCGTATTGAAGTACTTAGAGAAGGTGCGTCTGCTCGCTATGGTTCAGATGCAATTGCTGGTGTCGTCAACATTATCTTAAAGTCTGATCCTAAAACAGGTGATGCAGGTATTCGCTACGGTATTTATGACAAAGGTGATGGTGAACAAAAACAATCCTATGTTTCGGGCGGTACTCAACTGGGCAATTATGGTTATGCCATTTTTTCTGGTGAATGGCAGGACAATGAAGCAACCAATCGCGCAGGTTTAGACCTTCGTGATCCAAACGCCACTACATACGGACAAAGAACTTTTCGTTTTGGTGATCCAAAATCAGATGAAGTAAAAGCTTCTGTTAATGCTGGTTTTGACCTTAGTGATACTGTTGAATTATATGGTTTTTCAACCTATAGCCATCGTAATGCAGAAACTGCTGGGTTCTATCGTTTGAGTAATGCCTCGAACAATGTACCTGCATTATTTCCAAATGGTTATTTACCGCTGATTCGCGGTCAATTAGATGACTTTAGTGCCGTTGCAGGCTTACGTGGGGAAGTCGCAGATTGGCGCTATGATGTTTCAGCCAATTATGGCTTAAACCAATATGATGTAAATACAAAAACCATCAATGTCGATCTATACAAAGATACAGGTTCAACACCAAATTCATTCCATAATGGACAGTTAAAGAATACTCAAGCTGTTTATAATATTGATCTGTCAAAAGAATTTGAGATCTCTGCTTTTGCAAGTCCATTAAATGTCGCGTTTGGTGCTCAGTATTTAAATCAACAATATCAAATCAAAGCAGGCAATCCTGCCTCTTATTATAAAAGTGGTTCTTCAGGTTTATCAGGCTTTCGTCAAGCAGATGCCGGGAAATGGACACGTGACAGTTATGCTGGATATCTTGATTTAGAAACAGATATTACCCAAAAACTTTCAGCATCTACAGCCTATCGTTATGAGAAATATGATGACTTTGGGGACACCAATAATGCATCTCTTTCATTACGTTATAAACTTTTACCTCAAGTTGCGGTACGTGGCTCAGTTTCTACAGGCTTTCGCGCACCGAGTCTGGCACAACAATATTTCACCCAAACTTCTTCGCAATTGGTCAATGGACAGTTTGTTGAGGCTGGAACATTTCCAAGTTCTTCACAAGTTGCACAATTGCTCGGCGCAGAAGACTTAAAAGCTGAAAAATCAAAGAACTATAGCCTTGGCTTGGTATTTACCCCGACTAAAAACCTATATGTGACTTTGGATGCCTACCAAATTGATATTGATGACCGCATTAGCTTATCTTCAAATATCAATGCCAGCAGCCCCGCTGTTCGCGCTTATTTGGTATCTAAAGGGATTACCGATACCAATTTCAGCACGGTTCGTTTCTTTAATAATGCCAGTAATACCCGCACTCGTGGTGTAGATTTAGTTGCCAATTACCAATGGCAAAACCTGCCTTATGGCGAGTTAACCACATCTTTGGCATATAATTTTAATCGCAATAAAGTCACCGATGTCGATAAAAACCCTGAGATTTTAAATGCCTTGGGTGTCAACCTCACCCGTTTAGACCGTCGTGAACAATATGGTCTATTGGCAGGAAGCACGCCTGAACATAAGTTCAGTTTAGCCAATGATTATAAAATTGGAAATTTTGGTATCAATACCAATATCACGCGTTATGGTAGCTTCGAAACTTACAGCAACTCAGGTGCTGCCAGTGATCAGAAATTTTCTGCAAAATGGCTATTGGATTTAGCACTGACATACCAATTAAACAATTGGAAATTTACTGTTGGGGGGGACAACATTACCAATGTTTATCCTGATAAAGATGTTTATGACATCAACAAACCTACAGGCGGAAGTTTACAATACAGCCAGTTCTCACCGTTTGGCTTTAATGGTGCGTTCTATTACGGCAAAATTAATTATAAGTGGTAGGCTTTAAAGTTAACCAAGGGCTTCAAACCGAGTTGAATGACTCGGTTTTTATGCTTATCGTTATTGGGTATATCCCCAACTTGTTCAGAAACACATACACTAGAATATAATTTTTCTTCATTCATAATTTTAATTAAATCAATTCAATAGGCAAATAGGTTGTTTGATTTTAAAAACATTCATTGTACATTTTGCTTTGAAAGTTTAAATCAATTTGCGTAGACTCTACCTAACTTTTCAGAGATGAACAGAGACAAGTTACAAAATCTCCTGTTGGATGAGCGAGTATCGGTAAGCTTGGATTGCTGATGAACTTTTTTTAAGAAACTTATATACTCAAAACAAACGATATTCAGATTTAATCCAACATGATAAAAACAATTTATGCTGTCATTTTATTCTTGATCATTTTAAATCCTGCACAGGCGGAAGAGTTAAGCTGTCAGCAAGATTATCCTAAATTATTGCGCCAGACTTAGATCAATTAGGACAAGATTTAAAGAAAAATGATTATTCATTTATGCAAGAAAAAACCCATCCATCTCTGATCAACTATGTTGGTGGTGCAGAAGCTTATCAACAGCTGCTTAAATACGTTCAAAATCTGCTTGCCAAATCTCGGGTAGAAATTGTCAATGTACAATCAAAGCCGCCACTTTATAGCTATATCGTAGATCGTGAAGAAATTTGCTTTGTACCCAAAACCATCACCATGAAAGTTGCGGGTCAAATTCAAGCAGCATCGCCCTCATTTATGGTCGCCATTCGTTCACTACAATCACATCAATGGACCTATCTGGACGGTGAAGGACTAAAGAATAATCCTCAGATGCTGTTTACACTTTTTCCAAATTTCCCCAAAGATGTGGAACTTCCATTTCAAACAGATGCCATAAAATAAGCTATTGGATGATGACTTTTATAGGGGCTGAAAAGATTTGATAGAAGTTTTGTGCATCGATCTGATATTTATAACCTGCCAAAACATATGCAGTGCCCTTTTCAGAGAAACTCAACTGACCATTTTTAATCTCATGTTTTGCAGAACCTGATAAAACGACAAAATTAATGAGTTGTTGATTGAGCTTCACGCCATCTTGCTGAACCAATTGCGCATTGAGTAATACCGGCTGTTCAGCTTTTACTTTGATATTCTTGGGTGCTTGAATATCAACGATGTATTTCGAATAAAGTTGCGCAGAATTGGTGGTTATCCCGTAGGTTCCTGCAATATATAATTTTTTAAATGTTTCATCATTCAATGCCCAAGGCCAAAAACTGATTCCACGGTGCTTGGTTGTTTCTAAAAGATTGATCAAATCAGCACGATAAGCTGGGTTATACGCTGAATTATATTTCTGAACATCGGCATTGATTTGTTTGGCGGCAATTAAAGTATTGCGGCTATTGGGCATACTTCCAACCAATAAACCTCGTGGTATCTCAGACAATTGTGACTGTGCACGCGCAACTTGATCTGCATTAAATGAGGTCGTGACGACTTGATTTTCGACTTGGTACTTTTTAATTTCATCCTGCATTTTTGCAACCAATGCTGGATTGGCACTTTTCATTTCGATCATCAATACAAAGTTTGGATTGTGCTTAAATGTAGTGAAATATTCTGCAAGGGTCGGTATTGGATAAGCTTTGTTTTTAGATTTTAATTGCTGAACCTGCGCAAGGCTCATTTCTTCAATTTTACCTGTTGAACGCGTAGTGCGATCCACTGTTGCATCATGCATCACCACAAGATGCTGGTCTTTGGTTAAATAAATATCGTTTTCAACAATATCTGCTCCCAAAGCAACTGCATGTTTTGCGCTTTCTAAGGTATTTTCATCTTCTAAACTGGGTACACCACGATGCCCAATAATAAAGGGTTTACGCAATAAAGTATTTTTTGGAAATTGTTTTAAGACACTGGCAAATAGCGTACTTTGCGTTGTAATAATCCCATTCACACCTGAAGTCAAAATACTGGCGACATCCTGCGGATCATGTGCTGGGGTATCAACCCACACTGTCATTAAATGACGTTGAATAAAGCTAACACTCGGTTTGTTGGCAAGGCTATGCGGAAGAACCACGATGCGTGCATAGGCCTGATTAGTACGACGCATAATTTCAGAAAGACTTGCATGACTCTCCTTTAAATTTTCGCGACTTAAATCTAATGCTGTGCGAAGCGTAGGTACAATTTGATGCGCAGACTTGAGTAAATCATCACTTTTGGACAATACAGTAATATCACTAATATCATGAGATTTAGAGAGTAATTTTAAGGCTTCAATGCTTTTGGGATCTTTGATTTCTAAAACAGGAATGGTATTGCGCTGTGGATTGGATAAATATTGTTGTAATGTTTCAACCACCTGCCCTGTCTGATCAAGCAAGTTTAAATTGGCATCTAATTGATAATATAACTGATTGGTGGAATTTAATGGACTGCTGGTAGTTTTAACTTTTTGAATCAGCGTCGGTGCCAAACCAACATTAGTTTGAATTTCTTGCACTTGAGTGACTTTATTGGCTAAGTCTGGCAACGCACTGGTTTGTTCAGAGACTTGAATATTTTTAACTTTTAAGACTAGGCCTGTTGCTGAAAGCCCGATGCCACCTTTGGCAGATCCTTGGTCAAGTTCTACATCTTGCATCAACTGATGATTTAAATAATGCTGTACGCGTTGTCCAGAGACCACAATGCTGGCTTTATACCATTGATTTGCTTTGATGTTCTCCGAAAACGCTTTCGTTTCAGAGACCTCCCACTGCCCGTTACTTTTATGCCGACCAAACTCCGTACCATTTTTTGCAGTGGTGTCTGTTCTGAGGGTAAATTGATAATAACTGCTTGGAATCACCCCCTGAGTTTCTGTGACATCATAAATCACACTGCCCCAACGTGAGTTATTGACAGCTTGGTCTAAAGTAAATTCGAGATCAATGCGATAGTTTTGTTGTTTTTCAAGATTTTGTGGTAATAAAATTGAGGTCGGACTGACTGAGTTTGCTCGACCATCAACATGAAGTATTCCATTTTCAACATAGACGTTGCCGGCATTGTTGCCAGGAATACGCCAGCCTTGAGGAATTGTTTTTTGCTGAACAAAACTTTGTTGATAAAGTGTTTTAAGCTGTTGCGAAGCAAGTTTAGGCTGATTTTGGGTCGAAATTTTACTTGCTAGTTCAGCATGGCTCAACATCGGCAAAGAAATTAAAATAGCAAAAGATAAAACGGATAATTTCATAAAATTTCTAAACCATTTAGAAGCACTTTGATCAAGCGTATTTCTAAAATGATGCCAGCCTAATTTAAATTTTGCCGATATTTTAAACCTTTATATAAAATAGAACATCTATTTAAAAGATGCCTAAGCAAATAAACTTCACAACTACTGTTGCTGCTGTTCTTGTTGCCAACGACGTTGCTGTAAACGCTCACCTTCAACTTCACGCTTATTACGAGCAGACTCATATAATTTTGTGCCTTTCAATTCAGGTGGTAAATATTCCTGTAGCACAAAATTTTCAGGGTAGTTATGAGGATAAAGATAATCCACACCATAGCCTTGTTGTTTCATGAGCTTGGTCGGTGCATTACGTAAATGGAGTGGTACAGGTAGGTTGGACGTTTTTTCTGCAAGTTCTAAGGCTTTATTGATCGCCAAATAAGTGCTGTTACTCTTTGCACTGGTTGCCAGATAAACTGCGCATTGGCCTAAAATAATTCGACACTCAGGCATGCCTATCGCTTGAACCGAGCGGAAACATTCGCCCGCTAAAAGCAAGGCATTTGGATTTGAGTTACCAATATCTTCTGAAGCAGCGATCAACATACGACGAGCGATAAAAACCGGATCTTCACCGCCTTTAAGCATACGTGCCATCCAATACAACGTTGCATCAGGATCACTACCTCGAATAGATTTAATAAACGCAGACACAAGATCATAATGTTGCTCACCTGATTTGTCATAGCGTGCAATATTCTGTTGCGCAACTTTGACCACAATCGCATTGGTCACAATATTTTCAATATCAGACTCAAAGGTACTGGCAATTAAATCGATTAAATTAAGTGCCTTACGTGCATCACCCGCAGCAAACTGAACCAATGCATCAAATTCTTCAATCTGGATATGGCGGTCTTTTAAAAATTTATCTTGTTGAATCGCGCGTAAAATGAGTTCTTGAATCGCCTCATTACTTAATCCATTTAAGGTATACACCTGACAACGAGACAGCAAAGCACTGTTGACTTCAAATGAAGGGTTTTCAGTGGTCGCACCGATCAGGGTAATTTTGCCTTTTTCAACCGCATTCAATAAAGCATCTTGTTGCGACTTATTAAAACGATGAATTTCATCAATAAACACCACCGGTGTTAATAAATCACCACTGTCAGCAATCACCTCACGGAGCTCTTTTACCCCTGTATTTAAGGCAGATAAGCTAATAAATGTACGATCGACTGCTTGAGCCAATAACAATGCGATGGTGGTTTTTCCAACACCAGGCGGCCCCCAAAAAATAATCGAGGGTAAATGCCCTTGATCAATCATTTGACGGAGTGGTGCTGCGACACCGAGTAAATGATCTTGCCCAATAATTTCAGACAAATCACGTGGACGTAAACGTTCTGGAAGCGGAATTTGAGTGTCTGACATACTGCTTTTTTAATTGATGAATGCTGTCCTTAGTCTACTATGGAAAATCATCAATATTGCACTTTCAGCTTTAAAATAATCGATTCTGCAAAACATCCATTAACGAGGCCTGAAATACTTGACCATGACTAAGATGTGGATAAAGCATTAATTTGCCATCTACGCCTTTACTGGCCAAATCTAAAACCAATTGACGGTTATTTTGAATCATGTCCCGATCTGCATTTGGGCTGATTGGTCCAGTTGTAGACTGAATGATGTCACCTTCCATCACCCATAATTTTTTATTTTTTAATTGCTCAGGCGGGGCTTTTTCAACGGCTTTGAGTAATCGAGAATCTGCCCATGTGAGAGATGGACTGGCTGAAAAATAGTGTGAAAACTTATTATCTGTGCTTTGACTATTTAAAAGGGTATCTAAAACAAATAAACCAGCATAAGAATGTCCCCATAATGCGGTACGTTGCTTATCCAGTTTTACTTGCGTATTGACCCACGGCATAATTTTTTCAAACAGCACCTGTCTAAATTGTGCACTTCCCCCTGCCATACGTTCAGGATTGCGTGGGTCAGCCGACACTTTCCCAGATTCATCGGCAGGTGTGTAGTCTACAGACCGTGAAGCGGACTCAAACGGTAACTGGGTTTGATAGCCTATAGCCACCAACACGGGGCTGTCTTGTTCGGATAGTTTTTTTAACAGTGACTCATCTAAACGCGCCATAGCAGAGTTGCCATCTAACATATAAACAGCAGGTAAGATCTTATTTTTATTGATATGTTTAGGAATGCCGACCCAAACTTTATAATGCCGTTGTTGATCTGCGGATTGAAAATTTTTTATTTGGAATTGATAATAACTGGAGCCTTGCTCCGCAATATTTGGCCCTAAAGCTTGCAAATCTGGTTTTGCATAAACATTGCAGTGAATACCGAAACTCAGGCTGATTGCACATAAACAGAATGTACTTTTTTTGAATAACCAAGATAAAGCAAACATTTTAAAACACATCAAACTGAAGAGTTTGCCTATCATATTACTATTTGATAATGATTATCAATTCATAATTGATTCAAATGATTTACCGCACCCATCTTACAATGTATTCATCGATTTCTTCTTCATTGACTTCTGTTTCGGAGATACAACGCCCAGCAGCAGATTTTCTGGCTTTAATCACATTGCTTCTTGAGCCTGTGATCAGATAGTGCCATGCCGGTAAATTTTTACCTTCATTCACCCGACGATAAGCACAACTTGAAGGTAACCAATGAATATTGGCTAATTTTTCAGGGCTTAATTGAATACAGTCGGGTACATAATCTAAACGATTAGGATAGTCAGAACATTGTGCTGTTTCACAATCGAGGAGTTTACAAGACACTTTGGTATAGGCTATTTCATGTGTGTCATCATCTTCTAATTTCACCAAACAGCACAGCCCACAACCATCGCACAACGCTTCCCACTCGGTCGGATTTAACTCAGACAGTGTATAATTCTTCCAAAACTGGGGGCGGATCTCAAAGGTCATGGCATAACATTAAAGTCATTTAAGGCGAAATAATTATATCAGTATATAAGCAGAAATTAGAAAATTTAAAACAGAACAAACCTTTACATATTGCTTTATTAATCACACTTTTTAAACACAACTTCACAAGTCCCTCAGATTTTTCTGCCTATACTGAAAATACATAACAAAAATATGGAGATGAATCTTATGTTTCGTTGGGCAATTATTTTCGCTGTGATCGCCTTAATCGCAAGTTTATTTGGTTTTGGTGGTGTTGCGGGAATGTCTAAAGACTTCGCAGTCATTCTTCTCGTTGTCGCGGTAATCCTCGCGATTGTTGGTTTTATTTCGAGGGGAAAAGTTTAGCTTTTCCTGATCAATTTTCATAAAAGAGAAGAACCTTGGTTCTTCTCTTTTTCATTTGAAAACGATCTTTTTCATTCATAAATTTTCACATTTCTATTGTAAATATTCGAAATTTAGTCATTTGAATCTTATATATTTATGCTTTAATCAATCTCATTCTCGCCGATACACAAGGATTAACAGATGACTCTTGCAATCAAAACTCGTGAAATTCAATATCAAGCAAAAGATGGAACAACTTTAATCGGTTATTTTGCTGCACCTGAATCCGCACAACCAGTTGCAGGTGTGATTGTTGGTCCAGAATGGTGGGGTCGAAATGAGTATTCTGAACAACGTGCTCGAGAGTTGGCACAACATGGTTTTGCTGCGCTGGCAATTGATATGTATGGCGATAAAAAAACCACGGCTGTTGCGACTCAAGCCCATGAGTGGATGATGCAAACCTTCCAACATGAGCAAACCATTGTTGAGCGTTCAGCCGCGGCTTTGGCTGCTTTAGCAGCACAACCAGAAGTCGATGCAACGCGTTTGGCTGCGATTGGATTCTGTTATGGTGGTAAAGTGATATTAGATTTGGCACGCTCAGGTGCTGACTTAAAAACTGCGATTACTTTCCATGCAAATTTATCTGCGCAAAAAGCAGCGGAAGCAGAAAAATTTAAAGCGCAAGTTTTAGTGCTACATGGTGAAAAAGACAGCATGGTGTCTTTGGCAGATGTCGAATCGTTTAAACAAGAAATGCAGCATGCTCAGGTAAAATCTGAAGTGATCATCCTGAAAGATGCTAAACATGGCTTTAGTAACCCACAAGCAGATGAAAAAGCAAAAGCCAATGGCGTAGATCTAGGTTATAACGCCGAAGCAGAAAAAGCAGGATTAGCAGCAATGTATGATTTATTAGATCGCACCTTGGCTTAACCTACTCTGGCTTAATTAAAATATGTTCTACGTTGATTAAGACAACAAAACGAGGGATTAGAAATGACTGAAAAAGTATGTCCTTATTGTGACTTTGAAGAATTTGATATCATTGATAAAAATGAATTTGGTGCAATTTTGCCTGAACATAACCCTTTGTCTAAAGGTCATTCAGTGATTATTCCTTTGCGCCATATTGCTTCTTTTTTTGAGGTTTCAGAGAAAGAACGTAAAAGCCTTTCCTCTTTATTGGAACTGGCACGTAACGAGCTTAAGATTCGCCATCAACCTGAAGGTTTCCATATCGCCTTTAATGATGGTCATGTGTTTGGTGAAGATCAAAGTGAACATTTCCATATTCACATTATCCCACGTTATAAAAACGAACCGCTTAAACTGGATAAGCGTTGGGGTATCATCAACGAAAACTAAGTTGTGGCTATAAACGCTTTTGAAAAGACGCTTTGGCGTCTTTTTTTATGCAAATTGCTGCTCAAGTTTAAGATAATTTTCCGCAATAAATTTATCTTGGTTATACTGAGCATCCAATTTTTACGCTAGATTGTTATGTCGCAATTTTCATTTTCAGATGCGCTATTGACTTGGTTTGATCAACACGGGCGCCATGATTTACCGTGGCAAGTGGCTGATGATCCATACAAAGTTTGGGTGTCTGAGATTATGTTGCAACAAACCCAAGTCAAAACTGTACTGCAATATTTTGATAAATTTATCCAACGCTTTCCGACTGTCGATGATTTGGGTAAAGCCTCATGGGATGATGTTGCCCCCTATTGGGCAGGATTAGGCTACTACGCCCGTGCACGCAATTTGCATAAAGCAGCAGGCGTGGTCAGCCAACAAGGGCATTTCCCACAAAGCTTAGAACAATGGGTGGAACTTTCAGGTATTGGTCGCTCTACTGGTGGCGCACTGATGTCGCTTGGCTTACGCCAATATGGCGTCATTATGGATGGCAATGTAAAACGTGTTTTGGCCCGTTTCTTTGCCATTGAAGATGACCTGAGTAAACCCATCCATGAACGAGCCATGTGGCAACTGGCGGAAAGTTTATGCCCAACTGAACGCAACCATGACTATACCCAAGCAATTATGGATTTGGGTGCAACCATTTGCACGCCTAAAAAGCCACTCTGCTTATACTGCCCTATGCAACAACATTGCCAAGCCCATCAACAAGGGCTAGAAACTGAACTGCCTTATAAGAAAGCTAAAAAGCCTGTTCCCGTTAGAACAGCCACAGTGTTATTAATTGAGTCAGATCAACAATGGTTATGGGAGCAGCGTCCTAACAGTGGTTTATGGGGAGGCTTATGGAGTTTACCGATTTTTGAAAATGAGCTCGCGTTTCAACAGCTTTGTCAAAGTCTAAAACTTATTTCAACTGTTGAACCTGTCCAAATCTCGCATAGCTTTACCCATTTCACATGGATTTTAAATGCGCATATTGTTCGAGTTGAATCAGACCAAAAAGAATATCTTCAGGCTGAACTTGGGGGCGAATGGTTAACACCACAAAAAGCTACACAAATGGGCATCCCTACAGCCATGAAAAAATTGATCTCAGCAGTAAAAATATGACATAGTCAGACACGGGTATTCTAAGCATATTTCAATTTTAATTTGCCCTTTTGAAACTTGAAAAAAAGGATTTCTCGTGTCACGTAGCATCCAATATTGCTTGATGGCCTTGCTTGCCATTATTTTAACTGCATGTACTACTGCACCTAAAAAGCCAAGCTCATCTAAGCCACAGCTTCCACAAGCTCAAATTAACCGCCTAAAAGCAATGTCAATGCCAACCCGATTGGCAATTCCTGTAGATGGAGTAAAACCACAAAACCTCACAGATACTTGGGGTGCATCTCGCAGTGCTGGGCGAGCACATGAAGGAATTGACATCATGGCTTCACGTGGAACCAAAGTTTATAGTAGTACTGAAGGTGTGATTGCCAGCTTAAAGAGCAATAATCTGGGGGGTAAAGTGATTTGGCTCATCGGACCAGGTGGTGTTTATCACTATTATGCTCATCTAAACGATCACAAACGTGGTCTACAAGAAGGCGATTACGTTAAAAAAGGTCAGTTAATCGGCTATGTGGGCAATACTGGAAATGCACGACATACTGCACCGCATTTGCACTATGGACTATACTTAAGAGGTAAAGGCCAAGGTGCAGTCAACCCCTACCCTTATTTACGTTAATTTTAGATTGAATCAATTTAGGAATATTCCATGTCAGAAGCATTGCTTGAGCGTTTAGTTGAATTTGCAGAATCAGGCAATCAACAAAAAATTGCCCTCAATGGACAAAATCATCAAGGCTGGATTATGGAAATCACCGATGAAGCATTAATGATCAGTACTGGCTTTGCAGACAAAGCGGGTAAAGATATTTGGGTAAATTTTAAAGATTTACAACATGCGCAACTTTCCTATTGGGACAACAAACAAGATCAGTGGGTCGAATTTAAACTTTAGAGAATTAAAACTTAAATCAATCAGAACAATGGTAGATCTTTTATGACAAATAAACGCTGTGGTTGGTGTTCAGATGATCCTATTTATATTGAATATCATGATCAAGAGTGGGGTAAATCCAATCGAGATGAACAGCATTTATTTGAAATGCTTTGCCTAGAGGGGCAACAAGCAGGTTTATCTTGGATTACTGTTTTAAAAAAGCGTGAAAGCTACCGCGCCCAATTTTTTAACCACCCGATTCAAACCATCGCCAATTTTACTGAACAAGAGCTTGCACTAAAATGTCAGGATGCTGGGCTGATTCGCCATATCGGGAAATTAACGGCAATTCGTGACAATGCCATTGCATGGCAAAACATGAAAGCTCAAGACATCGATATGGTGAACTGGTTATGGGATTTCGTCGACCAGCAAGTACAACTCAATGATGTCCCTGATTATAAATTAGCACCGGCACAAACCGAAACCAGTCAAAAGCTTTCCAAAGCGTTAAAAAAGAATGGTTTTAAATTTGTTGGTCCAACCACTTGCTATGCCTTTATGCAAGCAGTGGGTATGGTCAATGACCATGAAAATGATTGTATATCCCGCTAAAAGTTTAACTGAGCAAACAGGAAGGATTCACATGTCAAATAATACGTTTCATGCTTATGCTGCCTTAGAGGCAGGTGCAGCACTTGTGCCCTATCAATTTGATGCAGGTGAATTACAGCCTCATCAGGTCGAAGTCAAAGTTGAATATTGCGGTTTATGCCATTCCGATGTTTCAGTGATTAACAATGAATGGGGAAATTCAGTTTTCCCAGTGGTTGGCGGTCATGAAATTATCGGTACCATCACTCAGCTGGGTTCAGAAGCGAAAGGATTAAAAGTCGGTCAACGTGTCGGTATCGGTTGGACTGCGGAAAGTTGTCAGCACTGTGATCCATGTGTTAGTGGTCAACAAGTGCTTTGCACAGGGGGTTCAGTTGCAACTATCGTTGGTCATGCAGGCGGGTTTGCAGATAAGGTCCGTGCAGGTTGGCAGTGGATTATTCCTTTTCCTGAAGATTTAAACCCTGAAAGTGCTGGCCCTTTATTGTGTGGTGGTATCACTGTTTTTGACCCAATCTTAAAACATCAAATTCAAGCAGTTCACCATGTTGGTGTGATTGGGATTGGTGGCTTAGGTCATATGGCCATTAAAATACTCAAAGCGTGGGGTTGTGAGATCACTGCCTTTACATCGAGTTTGGATAAAACAGATGAACTTAAAGCGATGGGTGCAGACCATGTGGTCAATAGTCGCGATGCCAATGCTTTAAAAGCACAACGTGGCAAATTTGATTTATTGCTCTGTACGGTAAATGTGAGTTTGGACTGGAAAGCATATCTCAATACACTGGCGCCAAATGGCACAATTCATATGCTAGGTTTAGTCCTCGAACCGATGCCGATTCCAGCGGGTGCACTGATTGGCGGTGCAAAATCAGTGACTGGTTCACCAACAGGCTCCCCTTTTGCATTGCGTCAATTATTACAATTTGCCGCACGCAAAAATATTGCACCACAAATTGAAGTTTATCCAATGTCAAAAATTAATGAGGCTTTGGAGCGACTTCACTCTGGAAAAGCTCGTTATCGTATCGTATTAAAAGCGGATTTCTAATTTAAGTCTGACCATCCATCACGGTTTATCAAGAACCGTGAATGGAATAAGGCTGTCGGGCTATGCATTTACTCACAAATCAGTTTAAGCCACACTCTTGGCTGACAATTCCCCCCTTACCCAATCTGCCAATAACATAATTGCATCCTGAATTTCCTGAGACAATTCATGGCCTGCATTTAAGCGAATACAATTGTTATAACGGTGATCCTCACCAAAAATAATCCCTGGCACAATATTGATACTGTATTGCTGTGCATAATAATACAACGCCAAGCTATCAATCTGTTCTGGGAACTGTAACCACAAGGCATAACTTCCCTGCGGTTGATTTAAACGGATCTCAACCCCATAAAAAGCATGTTGAATAAACTGTAAATATTGCGCAACTTGAGCCATCAACTTAGGGCGTAACTCACTCAAATGCTGACGATAGGCTCGGCTATAAATCAAATCAGCAAGACCCAATTGCAATGGTGTATTGACCGAAACATTTTGTAAAATCAACTTGGCATGTAAGTGCTGTAAACGTTGTGGCAAACAGAACCAACCGACTCGATAAGAGGTCGACAACGACTTGGAAACCGATCCGCAATAAACTACATAGCCCTGTTGATCCCAATATTTAATCGGTAAAGGGCGTTTGGCATTAAAGCTACATTCAGCATAAATATCATCTTCAATCACGTAACACTGATACTTCGCTGCCAGCTGTGCGATTTTTTCTTTCTCGGCATTAGTCAAACAGAAGCCTAAAGGGTTTTGAAAGTTGGCGGTTAATAAACAGACTTTTGCAGCTGAGTTTTGCATCTCTTGTTCTAAACGCTCCAGATCAAAACCTTCGGTATTGGCAGGGATTTCAATAATTTTTCGTTTGAGCAACGCCAATAATTGCAACTGACCATTATAGTTTGGCGTGGGTACAATCACACTGTCACCGATTTGGCTCAGGCTTTGAATCATCACAGACAATGCCGGCATACAACCATTGCTGATATAAATATCTTCTTTGGCAATATAAAAACCATCTTCAGCCCAATGTGCTGACAATGCCTCTCTTAACTGAAGGTGCCCTTGGCGGTCATTATATAAAAAGTCTTCTGGCTTACTGTGCTTTAAAGCACGTTGTATTGAACGGCGTAAGGCCTCTACAGGAACTAAATTAGGCGATAACTGAATCGAACCTAAATGGATCAGTTTATTATTGATTGCTGCTTCATGAATTTGAATTTGTAAGTCTAGATTTGAAACCTCACGCGCTCTCGACTTAAAATCAGGATGGTCAGGTACAGCAATCTGTGGGGCTTTTTGCTGCGATTGAACAAAATAGCCAGACTTTTCTTTGACGTAAATCAAGCCTTGCGCTTCAAGCAATTCATAACAACTCTTTGCTGTATTGAGACTAATATTTTGCAATGCTGCAAATTTTCGCAAAGAGCTCAGACGTTGCCCAACGGCCAACTCTCCACAATAAATTTTCTGTGCAATTTGTTGTGCTAATGTTTGATATTGAAAAGCCATATCTGTACTCAAATTTTAATATTTGTTGTATCTGTATCTATAAAGTTAACAGATTTATGCTTCATTCACAGCCAATTTTTACAAACAAATTGATTTGAAAGGAGAAAAAAATGAGAACGATCGCTTTAATCAGTATTGTCTTTGGATTAACTGCTTGCCAGCCTCAGCAGGTCAATCAAGCTGCTCAGAAACAACATTTTGTATGTAAATCTTTGATTGAAGGCTTTTTAAAAACACAAAATTTAGCTGAGTATCAGCTTGATCATCTAGAACCCACCTTACACCAGACTGCAGCTGTGCGAAACTACCGCTACCATGCCAGTAGTGATCAACGGATGAAGATTAATATCCCGGTGCAAAAAGACTTGGCGTTTAAATGTCTTCAGACAGCAACTGATCATTTTGAAATCCAATTGGTCAATCCACAAAAACCCAGTAGCCAAACTTTACTGAGTCTGGATTTACCACCACAAAAGACTATCGAAACTTTGACAGCTTTTGCGTTAAAAACTCAATAAATAAACGGACACGCTTTGGTAAATGTTCCTGTTGATAATACACTGCATGGATGTGTTGCTCATAAAGCTCTATTTGATCTTCAAATAGAGCAATCAAGCGTCCTTGCTTTATATCTTTTAAAATCTCAAACTCAGACAATCTCGCAATTCCATGCCCGCGTAAACACAGTTGACGGACAGTTTCACCACTGGATGCTTTGATTTTTGGTTTGACAGTAAGCCTTTCTCCATTGACTCGAATCGGCCAAGTATTTAAACGGCTGACTTTGCTAAAGCCAATTTGGGTATGATTTAAAATATCTTGCGGTGTTGCTGGATAACCATGTGTAGCTAAATACTCAGGACTGGCAACGATATATAATCGGCTTTTACACAACAAACGCGCATGTAAGCTCGAATCATTAAGATCACCAAAACGTATTGCAACATCTGTCTTATGTTCTAATAAATCGATGATCTGATCGTTACTGTTTAACTCTATTTCTATTTCAGGATACAACTGAGAAAACTCTTGCATCAACGGTGCAATCACATGTAATACAAAAGGTGTCGCGGAATCCACGCGAATCAGCCCAGATGTATCACTGTCAGATTTTAATAAAGCATCTTCTGCTTCATTGAGGTCATGCACAATTTTTCGGGCTTTTGCTAAAAATAATTGCCCCTCTTGGGTCAACTTAAGTTTACGTGTTGTCCGCTCTAATAAGGTGACATTCAGTTTAGATTCAAGTCGTTGCAAGGCTCGACTTACACCTGAAGTGGTTTGTTCAAGATGCGTTGCTGCTGCAACAATCGAACCACTATCAACAATATTAATAAAAGCCTGTAATTCTTCGAGTGTAGATTTCATTGCTGTCAGCGCTCTGCTTATTGTTGATTTCTAGTCAATAATATTTTGCATATTCCTGTATTTTTCCGCAACAATTAAAGTAGCAAAATACACTCAATCTCAGAAAATAAAGTGAAATCCAGCATGACAAACATCGTTCCTCAATTTGGTGTCGGTACTTTCCGTTTAACAGGACAAACTGTGATTGACTCGGTCAAAACAGCCTTAGACGTTGGTTATCGTGCTGTAGACACTGCTCAAATCTATGGCAACGAAGCAGAAGTCGGTCAGGCCATTGCTGAAAGCCATATCCATCGTGATGATTTATTTATCACAACAAAGATATGGACAGATCATTATCAAGCCGACAAACTTATTCCAAGTCTTAAAGACAGCTTACAGAAACTGGGTACTGATGCAGTCAACTTAACCTTGATTCACTGGCCAGCGCCAAGTCTCGGAATTTCTGTTGCAGAAATGATGCATAACCTATTAGAAGCGAAAAAGCTGGGTCTAACTGAACATATTGGAATTTCAAACTTCAATATCGACTTATCGCAACAAGCCATCGCTGCTGTAGGACTTGAAAATATTGCCACCAACCAAATTGAACTTAGCCCTTATTTGCAAAATGATAAGTTGGTGAATTTTTTACAGTCACAAAATATTGATGTGACCTCTTATATGACCTTGGCGTATGGCAAAGTTTTAAATGACCCAACATTAACTGAAATTGCCAAACAGCATCAGGCTTCTAGCGCTCAAATTGCATTGGCATGGGCATTGCAGAAAGGCTTTGCTGTCATTCCGTCATCGACTAAACGTGAAAACTTAATCGCCAACTTAAAAGCACAAGAGATTCAGTTATCTGCTGAAGAAATGCAATTAATCGCACAATTGGAACGTAATGGCCGTGAGGTTGATCCTGAAAACTTAGCACCTCAGTGGGATGTTTAATTCACTAATTGAGTAAAAGTGATTTAAAGCAGCGCAAATCTTGGCTCAGGCTTTGATGAGTAAAGTTTGGTTGCTAGGTTTTTGCTTACTAGGCTTCGAAACAGGCTTTACCGCCTTTTGATCATGACTTAGATTGCTTCGCAAGATTATTTTCTTGCGAAGCTTTATTTTGTCACTTCATCAAAATAGCGGCTGAAAAGTAAATGACCATCCCAGTGATTGACCAAACGCTGTTACACCCCATCATTTTCAATATGCTGTATATTTGAGATTCCTCATGAAATTAAATTTTCCCTTACTCGCATTAGCGATTGGTGCTTTTGCAATAGGAACAACAGAATTTTCTCCTATGGGCTTTCTTCCCCAAATTGCAGAAAATTTGAATATTTCAATCCCAACCGCAGGTATGCTGATCACCGCATATGCACTCGGTGTCATGATTGGTGCACCGTTTATGACCTTATGGTTTGGACGGTTTCCACGACGTAAAGCGCTTATTTTAGCCATGATTATTTTTACCATTGGTAATATTCTTGCTGCAATTGCCCCCAATTATTGGGGCTTAATGGCCGCTCGAATCCTGACCAGTCTCAATCACGGGGTATTTTTCGGGATTGGTTCCATTGTTGCAACAAGCGTCGTACCTAAAGACAAACAAGCCAGTGCAGTTGCCACCATGTTTATGGGCCTCACCATTGCCAACATCGGTGGTGTGCCTTTAGCCACATGGGTTGGGCAGAATATTGGCTGGCGTATGTCATTTGCAGCAATCGCCTTACTCGGCGTGATTACTATGCTGTCACTATGGAAAGCCTTGCCTGAAGATAAAGCAAGCCAACGTCCTGATGTCAAAGCAGAATTAAAAGTGCTGACTCGGCTGCCTGTGGTTCTTGCATTGCTCACCACGGTGATGAGTGCAGGTGCAATGTTTACCCTCTATACCTATATTGCGCCTAGCCTACAAAACATCACCCATGCCAGCCCGATGTTTATTACCTTGATGCTGGTACTGATTGGAATTGGTTTTTCAATTGGTAATCACTTAGGTGGGAAATTTGCAGACTTGTCACTGACCAAAACATTGACCAGTTTCTTGCTGTTACTGATGGTGAGCATGTTGCTGTTCCCTATACTGGCTCAAACTCAAATTGGTGCAGCATTGGCACTGATTGTCTGGGGAGCAGCAGCCTTTGCAGTGGTCCCACCTTTACAGATGCGTGTCATGTCTGTTGCTCATGAAGCACCTGGATTGGCATCCTCTGTGAATATTGGGGCATTTAATTTAGGCAATGCTTTAGGTGCAACAGCTGGTGGCGCAGTATTGAGTATGGGCATGAGTTATGCTGCGGTGTCTATTGCAGGTGCGGTACTCACAGCTTTAGGGCTAGTGCTGGTTTTTATTCAAATGAAAATGAATAAAGCACCTGTACAACAATATAGCCATTCAGCCTAGCGATTAACAATCGTGACAAAGACTGCAAGTAACCTTTCTTTCTACATCAATACCTTAAGAAAGGTTACTTTCAATAGTTAAATGGAAAGATCTGCTAAGCATTATTTTTTCGAATATAAAGTTGTTTCGTCAATAGGGTCTGCTTCAGGATTATTGATCAAACAATGCCTATTTTAAAATATCAGGCAAAGCTGCAAAGGGTTTATTCTTTGCCAATTCTGTTTTCATTTTCTGCAACATCTGATAAGGCTGCTGTTCGACCAAAATATTGGTTAAGCTGGCAGGAATAGAGCCTTCGGGATTGGCGTGTCCAGAGGTAATGACTTTGACTTTATTGGCACCCAGTTTTTGAAAGGTCCAATCACCTGAATAATCTTTTAAACGCACATAGTCAGGATTCAGTGCTTTACCTTGCTGAATCGCAGAATTTTTAATAAAAATACTGCCATTTGCATCTTTAGACATGGTTCCTTTGACCACCATATCGCGATCTTTTAACGGAAAGGGAAAATCTAAAACCATATAAATGCTGAATTCACCTTTTTTATCATCGCGAGATAACACTTCAGCTTTGGCAACATTGGGGACCCATTTCGGTGAGTTTTTAACATCCAATACCAAAGCAACAGCACGATCAATCGGCACGTCTAATGTTGTTTCAGCTTTATAAGACAACACAGAATTACTGGCATCCTTGTATGTCCATACCTGAATGTTATTTTTATTTAAACTCAATTTGGCATTGCTTGGTAAAGCAGCTTGTGTAGTCAGGCCAAAAGCACTGATTACACAAGCAAATAACATCACTGTTTTTTTCATTTTTGAATGTTCAAAATTTGACTAATTGTTTTAATTCTATCGCATCAGATTTTAAGCTTAAATATCATTTAAGCCTAAAACGTCTTTCATATCGTATTTTTTTGCATCTTTGCCGACAACCCAAGCAGCTGCACGTACAGCACCGGCAGCAAAATTCATACGATTCGTGGCTTTATGTGTCACTTCCACACGCTCACCTTCGCCAATAAACATCACTGTATGTTCGCCCACAATATCACCACCACGAATCGTTTCAAAGCCAATGGTTTCACGTTCACGTGGACCTGTATGCCCCTCACGACCATAGACAGCAACTTTCTTTAAATCACGACCCAGTGTGTCAGCAACAGCTTCACCCATCATCAGTGCAGTACCTGATGGTGCATCTACTTTATGACGGTGATGTGCTTCAATAATTTCAATATCCACAGTATCGCCAAATACTTTAGCTGCCAACTCAAGTAATTTAATCGAAACATTCACACCCACTGAATAATTTGCAGCATAAACAATCGGTGTCTGAGTGGCAGATTGATTTAATAGCTCTTTTTGTTGATCCGAAAAACCCGTTGTACCAATCACCATCGCAACACCAGCAGCACTGCATAGTTTTAAATTATGTTCAGTGGCAACAGGCGCAGTAAAATCAATCACCACATCCACATCTTTGAGGATCTCTTCCAAGTTGCCAACCACTTTGATTCCCACAGCACCAATTCCTGCAAGCTCTCCTGCATCTGCACCAATTAATGTGCTTTCTGGACGCTCTACTGCAGCAGCAAGCTGAAAGCCTGCTTGTTGTACAGCTTGAATCAATGTACGGCCCATACGGCCACCTGCACCTACAATACCAATGCGTGGAGCTGCTGACATACGATCTTCCTAAATCTGAATTTGAAAATTTGGCTCTACTATAACAAAACTCGGTTCCAAGACGACGTTTCAATATAAAAAAATACTGTGATCTTTTTACTTGCTTTGGGATCTGTTGCGCTCATTGGTACAGAATAGCCTGAACGAATAAATAGATTAATTTTATAAAATATATCGGTAAAACTTTGAAAAATTTACAACTTTTCAAATCCATTTCATCAAAATGCAAGAATCCCACAGCAGACTACATGCCACGAATGAAAATAATATGGCTTATAAGGAGATCAATATGCATTCGAATAAAGTGGCTTTCGCTCTGGTACTCGGCATGATGATGACAAATGTTTGGGCTGAATCAGCGCCTGCAACAACATCAACGACAACTGAAGAAAAAACGCTTGCTCAACCCAATAGCAACACAGCATCTGAACCTCAAACAGAAGTTCGTGTCGAAGATATTGATGCACCAATCATCGAATAATAAGTACCTATTTTTCAGCGGTTGAGGGTATCTCCAATACCTTCAACCTCTCATTTTAAAAATAACTCAATTCAATTGTAATTATCATCATAAAAATTAGGCACTACAGCCAAACATCAACACTTATATTATTTTTAAATTATCTAAAAACTGCTTGAAATGTGTATTAAATTACAGCTAAAAATAACTAAAAAACAAAATTTAAATTTTTCAGATCTGTAAGGTCTGTTAATAATTCGTCTATGTTTGCGATTTTGCGTTTTTTTAACTGATACTAGGCACAAAATACCAAATCTAGTCTTTCTAAATAATGACAAACATCGTTTTGCAAAATAACGATGTAGTAGCAAAATACGCTACACTAAAAGCGCTTGGACGCAATCATAAAAAGCATATATCAAAGGAAATAGCATGCAACTCAAAAAAATCATTTTAGGATTGATGATGACAACAACTGTTTCACTAGTTTGGGCCGAAGACACCACACCGCCTACCGCTCCATCATCAGAATCATCGACACCAGCAACACATCCCGCGGTGATACTCCCCCAAGATGATAATTCAATAGATGCTGCCCCGGATGACAACGAATTTGATTTATCACCATCGAATCAAGCATCAAAATAAAAAAAACGGAGCAACAAGATCTGTTGCTCCGTTTTTACATATTCAATGTTTAGCTTGCTAAATGAAAAGATCTAAACTCAATTAGTCAAATAAACGATCGAAGAAAGATTTTTTCTTCGGTGACGATTTATTGTCATCACTTTCCATCGTGGCTTGAAGTTCTTTCAATAGCTCACGTTGACGGCTGGTCAAATGTACAGGTGTTTCCACCACAATACGGCAAAGTAAGTCACCTTGCATACTGCTACGTACAGGTTTTACCCCTTTACCACGTAGTCGGAACATTTTACCGGTTTGTGTACCTTCAGGCACTTTCAAACTGACTCGGCCATCCAATGTTGGAATTTCAAGTTCTTTACCTAAAGCAGCATCTGCGATACTAACAGGTACATCCATATATAAGTCTGCACCATCACGTTGGAAGATATCGTGCTCACGTACTACGACTTCAACGTATAAATCACCAGATTGACCATCACGAATCGCTTCACCTTTACCCGTTAAGCGAACGCGATCACCATTATCAACACCTGCAGGAATAGTAACTTCAAGAGTTTGCTGACGATCTGATACACCTGAACCATGACATTTGCTGCATGGATTTTTAATAATTTTACCTTGTCCACGACAGGTACTACATGTCTGCTGAACAGAGAAGAAGCCCTGTTGCATACGCACTTGACCTGCACCATGGCAAGTCTTACAGGTTTCTACATCATTTGGATTTTTTGAACCTTTACCATCACACACATCACAAGGTGCTGGTGCAGTAAAGGTAATGGTTTTCTTAACGCCTCTCACCGCTTCTTCGAGTGTTAATTCCATGACATAACGCAGGTCGGAACCACGACGCGCACGTTGCTGACCACGGCCACCTCCGCCAAAAGCGCCACCAAAGATGTCACCAAACTGACTGAAAATGTCTTCGGCGCTGAAACCACCACCAAAGCCACCGCCGCCCATACCACCTTCAAAGGCGTTATGGCCCATACGGTCGTACATGCTACGTTTTTCACCGTCAGAAAGAATTTCATATGCTTCCGCACATTCTTTAAACTTTTCTTCAGCTTCTGAGTTGTCAGGATTACGATCTGGATGATACTTCATCGCCAACTTACGGTAGGCTTTTTTAATTTCATCATCACTAGCGGTTTTAGCAACACCTAAAACCTCATAATAATCACGTTTAGCCATGATTGGCGATGCTCCACAAAATTTGATAATACTTCTATGCAGAGTAAATTGGGGGCGATGTTATTTTTTACAAGCGTGAAATGTGGTTTTTTTTAAAAAACAGCTTTTTTCTGTAAATATTTAGTAAAACCTTTGAGCCATGTATTGAGTAAATATAACCACGCAATGGCACTAAATACCACACCAGCCACAGTGCACGCTTTTACCCAAATGAAACTGTCCCAATAGAAAAAGATTAACGGAATAAACCATAGCGCAGCAAAGGCTGCCAAAATCAAAAAAATGAGAGCATTGCGCATAATCCACAACGCTTGCGCATGTATCCATACCTCTGCATTATCTGCCACTGCTACTTTACGTGCTAACCAATACGCCAACACGGCTGTAATCACCGTAAACAATGCAAGAAACATAAACAAATAAGAGCTCGTAATAAATTTACGATGCTGTTCTGGATTTGTTTGCCCCATGGGTGTTTTTGACCTCAAATTTATTGCATACCGATTTACTTATTATGCAATAAAATTTCCTATGTTATTTTCTGTTAAAGATTAAGTGCTACTATATTGAAGTTTTCAATTTTTCGCACCTAATATTCTCAACAATTTATGTATTTTCTGTAGTTTTTTTAATCTTAAACCAAGTCGCATACAACGCTGGTAAGAAAAATAACGTTAAAAGTGTCGCAATAATTAAGCCACCCATAATGGCCACTGCCATTGGTCCAAAGAAAATACTCCGAGAAAGCGGAATCATGGCCAATACTGCTGCCAAGGCGGTGAGAATAATTGGACGGAATCGACGAACTGTAGCATCCAAAATCGCATCCCATTGATTCTGCCCTGATCGAATATCTTGTTCGATCTGATCAATCAGAATCAGTGAGTTACGCATAATCATTCCAGATAATGCAATGGTACCCAGCATCGCCACAAAACCAAAAGGCTTATTGAATAAGAGTAGAAATAAGACCACCCCAATTAAACCTAACGGCGCTGTCAAAAATACAATGAATGAGCGAGAAATACTCTTTAACTGCAGCATCAGCAAAGTAAATACCACCGCAAGGAATAATGGCATCCCTGCATTCACAGAGGTTTGCCCTTTTGCGGACTCCTCTACCGCGCCACCAACTTCTAGCAAATAACCACTTGGTAAGGTTGTACGGAGCTGATCCATTTTTTCAGCCAGCTCATTGACAACCGTTGCAGGCTGTAACTTGGTCCGAATATCTGCACGTACAGTAATGGTCGGTAATCGATTGCGGTGCCAAATTAAACCATCTTCAAATTTATATTGAAGCGTAGCGATCTGCGCCAAAGGTACGGTGGTACCTTTACTTGTTGGAACAGCAAGACTAGATAATGCTTCAACATTGACACGCTCAGCCTGATCACCGCGGATACGAACATCAATCAGCTCACGTTTTTCACGATATTGATTGATAATTGCACCCGATATCGAACTGTTTAAAAAATTCGCCAAATCTTCTGAGGTTACACCCATTTGACGGGCACGATCTTGATCAATCACCAACGAAATGATTTTACTTTGCTCACCCCAGTCCAAATGAACATTTGCGGTATTTGGATTTTCACCCACCAGTTGAGCAACTTTTTGCGCCTCCTGACGAACAATTGCAATGTCTTCACCCGATACACGAAATTGCAATGGATAGCCAACAGGAGGACCATTTTCTAATAAAGAGACACGAATACGCACCTGTGGCAATAATTGGCGAATTTGCGTATCTAAGGATTTACGAATTTCATCACGATCATCCAGTGACGATGCTAAAACCACAAATTGTGCAAAACTGGCTTGTGGCATCTGTTGATCTAAAGGCAGATAGAAACGTGGTGTACCTGTTCCTACATAAGCAACATAATTATCAATACCCTTTTGCTTGGATAAAAATGCCTCGACTTTCTTCACGGCCTCTTCAGTTGCAGTCAGTGATGCGCCTTCCTCCAATTTTAAATCAACCAAAATTTCAGCACGGTTTGAAGACGGGAAAAATTGTTGGGGTACAAACTTAAACATCACCACAGACAGGACAAAAACCCCAACCGTAATTGAAATGACGGTTTTTCTATAGGTCACGCACCAATTCACCAACTTTCTAAAGCTTTGATAAAATTTAGATTGATATGGATCAAAATGCTCACCAGTATGATGAATCACGGGCTGAGGTTCTGGTTGCTTACGTAATCTTGCAAGAAGACGCTGATACCACGGTGCTTTTTGTGGCACTTTGTTAAAATCTGGAAGTAACTTATCCCCTAGATAAGGAACAAAAACCACAGCAGCAATCCATGAGACAATTAAGGCAATGGTCACCACTTGGAAAATTGAACGGGTATATTCCCCTGTGCTTGATGCGGCTGTAGCAATAGGTAAAAAACCTGCTGCGGTAATTAATGTTCCGGTCAGCATTGGAAATGCGGTACTGGTCCATGCAAAACCAGCTGCCTTCATCCGGCTATAGCCCTGTTCCATTTTGATGGTCATCATTTCGACGGCAATGATGGCATCATCAACCAATAACCCTAAGGCCAGAATCAAGGCTCCTAGAGAAATCTTATGTAAGCCAACATCAAATAAATTCATACCTGCAAAAGTCATCGCAAGCACCAGTGGAATCGAAAATGCCACCACCAAGCCTGTACGAAAACCAAGCGAAAAAAAGCTCACTAATAAAACGATAATGACTGCTTCTGCAAGAACTTTGACAAATTCATGAATACTGCGTTGAACAGCCACTGGTTGATCTGAAACTTTTTTCAGTTCCATACCTAAAGGCAGTGATTTTTGTAAGGTCTTAAATTCCGTTTCTAGGTTTTTGCCCAATGCGATGATGTCACCACCTTTACGCATAGAAACCGCTAAACCAATTCCATTCTCGCCCATAAAACGCATGCGAGGTTGTGCTGGCTCACTAAATCCACGATAAACGTCAGCAACATCACCCAGTTGAATGGTTCTATTTCCCACCAACAAGGGCATTTTTTTCAAATCATCGACACTTTTTAAAGCACCACTGACTCGCACTTGAATACGGTCAGTGCCTGTTTCAAAAAAGCCAGCACTGGTCACACTGTTTTGCTTTGCCAAAGCCTCTTGGATTGCAGTAACTGGTACGCCCATTTGTACGGCTTTGGTGTTGGAAAGCTCAATCCAGATTTTTTGATCTTGTAAGCCCACCAGATTGACTTTACTGACATCTTTTACCCGTTGTAAGCGAAGCTGTAAACGGTCTGCATATTCTTTTAACGTTGCATAATCAAAATCTTTGCCTGTTAAGACATAGATATTCCCAAAGGTATCCCCAAACTCATCATTAAAGAACGGCCCCTGAACACCAGAAGGTAATTGTGTTTTGATATCGCCTACTTTTTTACGCACTTGATACCAAACATCTGGAATTTGGTTAGATTTTAATGAGTCTTTTGCCATAAACATGACCATAGACTCACCCGGACGCGAGTAAGCCATAATCTTGTCATAGAGCCCTGTGCTCATCAGTTCTTTTTCAATTTTATCGGTAACTTGTAAAGAAACCTCTTGAGCTGTTGCACCAGGCCAATAGGTTTGTACCACCATGACTTTAAAAGTAAAGGGTGGATCTTCACTCTGAGAGAGTTTTGAATAGGAAAATAGCCCGACAATACCCAATAGGATCATAAAATAAAGTACTAATCCTTTATTTTTGAGTGCCCATTCTGACAAGTTAAAGGAATTAAATGGACTCATGATCATGCTCCTTTTTGAACAGTTACAGCACGATTTTCACGGTCTACCGGTTTTATTTTTTGCTTTTCACGAAGTAAATGTACCCCTCCTACAACCACCCATTGTCCAGGATTTAAGCCTTTCACGACAGTAACGCTGTCACGACCATAGCTGCCCAAAGTCACTGAAACTTTACGAATCGTTTGGTCTGGATTCACCACCCAGATATAGGCTTGATTGTTATTTGCTGAGACGCTAGATAAAGGCACACTCAATACATTTTGAATATTTTGATTAAAGAATACCCGCGCACTTTGCCCAAGTTGAATTGCGGACTGCCCTTCTTTTAAAGCCACTTTAACCATAAATGTACGTGATTGATCGGCTGCTGGAGAAATCTCTCGAACATAGGCAGCAAATCGATCTTGAGGTTTAGACCATAAAGTCACCCATGCATTTTGTCCGACTTTAATCTCTGCAATGGCTTGTTCAGGTACCCCAATCACCACTTCACGATCACCATCAATCGCTAGTTGATATGCCGCTTGCCCTGCTGAAATCACTTGCCCAGTTTCAATATTACGTTGGGTAATCACCCCATTTTTATTGGCAATCAATTGGTTATAACCCGTTTGATTGGCGCTCACATCATAATTGGATTGGGCTTGTTTTAAACTTGCCTGAGCAGCATCATATTGATTTTTCACTGAATCATACTGTGAACGACTCACAGCATTGATCGGTAAGAGCTGCTGAAAGCGTTTAAATTCATCTGCTGCAGCCTTAGCTGCAGATTGTGCACTTTCGAGTTGTGCTTTGGCTGAGTTCAATTGTAATTGGGCATCTTTCACATCAAGTTTTGCTAAGACTTGCCCAACTTTGACACGAGCCCCAACATCGACATAGCGTTCTGTAATTTGTCCCCCGACACGGAATGCCAATGCTGTTTGCTGTCGAGCTTGAACATCCCCTGCATAACTTTTTTGGTCTTCATGTGATGTTGTAGGTTGGGTCACCATCACCAAGGGAATTTGTTCCGCTTCAGGTGCTGGTTTGCTACACCCCACTATTGTTACACTACACAATACCAATAGGCTCGTGATCATTAAATTTAAACTACGCATAGGCAAGGCTCTTAATCAAATGCATTTTTTCGGGCAAAATAGAATGAGTATATTTATTTGCTCATTTTTTAATTAATATACTGCATGGTACAGTAATTGTGAATCATGTATAGAGTAATTGACCTATTTTTCTTTTTTTGGAACTTATTGTGCAAATAACAGCTGGACGTCCAAAGGACTTAGAAAAACGGAAACACATTTTGGAAGCCGCCAAAAAGCTATTTCTAAAATTGGGTTATCACGGTTCAAGCATGAATCAAATCGCCAAAGAAGCAGGCGTCACAAAGCTGACGGTATATAACCATTTTCAAGATAAAGAAACTTTATTTAGTTGTGCCATTGAAGCAACCTGTGAAGCGTCTATCGATGCTCGACCATTACGACTCAATCTTCAAAGTGATTTTTATGCACATTTTTTTCAGGCGTGTGAGTTGGCACTCACTGTGATTAGCTTACCTGAAGCCATTAAACTTGAGCATCTATTGTTAGAACTTGCCGCAGAAAAAAATCCTTTGGCTTTACAGTTTTATAATTCTTCCCATCAAAGAATGTGTGCAGTTTGGCAAGATTTTTTCCAACAAGCGGTCACACTTAAATTTATTCAAACGGATGATATTGAAAAACAAATTAATTTAATTTTGTCATTATTATTGGGTGTTCGACACCACGAGGTCTTATTGGGGATTCGCCCGATTCCTACGGAAGATGAAAAACAGCAAATCATCACCGAAAGTATTGATTTATTTATGATGAAATATAAAGCCAACTGAAATTATTTAAAAACAAAATAATGTCCAATTGTTGTTTAAGGCATACTCAATGCATATCGCATAGGCTTGTTGATATCAAAAGGGCAAAAACTAAAGCTAAATATCCAAATTAAAATTAAGCCAAAGTCGACTTCTTGCACAGTCATTTACATACTTTTGTAGGGAGTCTCTTGGATTGTGGTGGAATCACGTTATATTCGAGATAACAAGAACTGGAGAGTAACAAATGGTTCAACAAATTGATGCTCCGCTGCGTGAAGATGTACGCTTACTCGGAAACCTTTTAGGCGAAACGCTAAAGGAACATGCAGGACAAGATTTGTTTAATCAAATTGAACAAATTCGGGCTTTAGGTAAAGGCGCTCGAGATGGTCAAATTGAAGCAGAAAAACAACTTGAACAATTATTTTTAAATTTAAAAGATGATGAAATTCTGCCACTCACCCGCGCCTTTTCACACTTTCTAAATTTTGCCAATATTGCTGAACAATATCACGTTGTGCGTAGTCGTCGACAAAGTGAGTGCGATGAAAACTCACCATCACCCAATGTGCTGGATCATTTATTTAGCAAATTCAAAGATCAGCAAATTTCAGCAGAAACGCTCTATAAACAAATTTGTGAATTAAAAATTGAATTGGTTCTCACAGCGCATCCAACCGAAGTCAGTCGTCGTACTTTAATCCAAAAATATGATGGCATTAATCATTGCCTGTCTACTTTTGATCAGCAAAAACTGACACCTAAGCAACGTGCAGATGTGTTAACCGATTTAAAACAACTGATCTGTTCTGCATGGCAAACTGACGAAATCCGTCAGCATCGCCCAACCCCGATAGATGAAGCAAAATGGGGCTTTACCACGATTGAACAGACTTTGTGGAATGCGGTTCCAAAATTCATCCGTGAATTGGATGACCTCGTTCAGGACAATTGTGCAAAAGCTTTACCTTTGGATATTTCTCCAATTCGTTTTGCATCTTGGATGGGGGGTGACCGTGATGGTAATCCGAACGTCACCCATAACATTACTCAAGAAGTTTTGTGGTTGTCACGCTGGAAAGCGGCTGACCTTTATGTGCGTGATATTGAAGATCTTCGTTGGGAACTCTCGATTGAAGCCTATTCCAATGAGCTACTTCAAGCTTTGGGTTATAGCCATCCTGAACCTTACCGCGAATATTTGCGTGCGACCCGTGAACGCCTCAAAGCAACCCGTCAATGGTTGGCAGATAAATTACGTGGTCAGCATTCAGATGTCGATCGCAGTTTAATCATTCGCCATAAAGATGAATTATTACAACCGTTATTACTTTGCTATCGTTCACTAATGGCATGTAATTTACCTGAGATTGCCAATGGTAAATTGCTCGACTTTATCTATCGAGTAAATTGTTTTGGTATTGAGTTGCTTAAACTGGATATTCGCCAAGAGTCAGGTCGCCATCGCCAAGCTATCTCAGCAATTACCGAATATCTCGGTTTGGGTAATTTTGAGACATGGACAGAACAAGCGCGTCAAAATTTCTTATTGCAAGAATTACAAAGCAAACGCCCATTATTACCTAAACATTTAAATGAGCCTTCAGGTAGTCTGATTGAAAACCCTGATGTTCAAGAAGTCTTTGCAACCATGCGTACTTTGGCTGAACAACCCAAAGAAAGCTTAGGTGCTTATATCATTTCAATGGCGGAATATCCAAGTGATGTTTTGGCGGTATTGTTACTGCAAAAAGAAGCGGGAATTGAACATCCATTACGCGTTGTTCCTTTATTTGAAACCTTGAAAGACTTGGATGGTGCTGCAAGTACCATGAGTACCCTGTTCAATATGCACTGGTATAAACAGCATATCCAAGCTAAGCACGAAGTCATGATTGGCTATTCGGATTCTGCCAAAGATGCTGGCTTTATGTCCGCAAACTGGGCCCAGTATCGTGCGCAAGAAGAACTGACTGCAATTGCCAAACAACATGGTGTTCAACTGACCTTGTTTCATGGTCGTGGTGGTTCAATCAGTCGTGGTGGTGCACCAACCCAACAAGCATTATTTTCTCAACCACCTGGCTCAATTTCAGGCGCAATCCGTGTAACTGAACAAGGTGAAATGATTCGCTTTAAATTTGGTCTAGAAGAAATTGCCTTACAAAATTTGGAAATTTATGCTGCTGCAACCTTAGAAGCGACATTATTACCACCACCTGTGCCAAAACAAGCATGGCGAGATTTGATGCACAGCATGACGGATTTATCTGTTCAGGTGTATCGTCAGACTGTGCGTGAAAATCCTCATTTTGTTAAATATTTACGCACCGTCACCCCTGAGCTTGAGTTACAAATGTTGCCGCTTGGTTCACGTCCTGCGAAGCGTAAAGTCAGTGGTGGAATCGAATCTTTACGAGCCATTCCTTGGGTTTTTGCCTGGACCCAAATTCGTTTAATGCTTCCTGCTTGGCTGGGTACTGGCGCAGCGATCAACCAAGTGATTGATCAAGGTCAAAAAGCGGTATTGGATGAAATGTTAAAGGAATGGCCTTATTTCCAAACCTTAATTGATATGTTGGAAATGGTCCTCTCTAAAGCCGACTCAAATATTGCACTGTATTATGAATCTCATCTTACCGATGATGAAGACTTAAAAGTACTTGGTGCTGAATTACGTCAACGCTTGCATGATGCAGTACAAACCCTGTTGGCGATGAAAGGTGAATCGCAACTGTTAAGTTCCAATGATGTGCTTGATCAAGCCATGAAAGTACGTAAGCCGTATTTATTACCCTTGCATTTATTACAAGCCGAATTGATGAAACGTCGTCGTGCATACTTGGCTGAATGTCAGGCGGAACATACCCCTGTAGATCATGCACTGATGGTCAGTATTGCTGGTATTGCGGCAGGTTTACGTAATACGGGTTAAGTTCAAGTTTCTTTGAAGGGGTACATAGGTACCCCTTCAACTTAGTGACCCTCGATAAAGTCATTTCTTTGATTATGGATATAGGCAGAAAAGCATTGGTTTCTTGTTTGGAAGCAAATATTAAAACTGCTACTCATCCAAGTATCGACTTGACTTTGTTTATAGAAAATTTCTGCAATAGGATGAAGATAATAATTAAACCCATCTGCTTGTTGCTCAAAAGAACTATAACTTCGTGCTTTGCTATACAAGTTGTTTAAATCTTGCGTTATTTCCTGAATATTTTGGTTAAAAAACCAAACGATTACATCGTTATTTTGAAATTCACGAGTTCGATAAACGCCTGTTTCATCACATTCAACAGCAAAAATTTTTGCACCTGAATCACTAAAGCTTGAATAGAGCAATTTGGATGATTGGATTTGCTCATGCTGACCAACCTCCATTTCACGAATTTGTCTGGATATATTTAAACATTCTGGTAATTTTTTAAGATCAGATTCAGCATTATTAATAAAAAGTCTTATTGCTTTATCAATGACATACATTTCACCTGTTCCCGTGATAACACCACCATCCCACCCATACAACTTTACATCGTCATATTCCTCAAAATCATTGATATTTTTATCTTTTAATTGAATGTTTTTGTTATCTACAGCAACCACTACACCATCCTCAAGTTGTATAGCAATGATAAAAGTCATATTGTTCATTTTTGTAAGATATGCTAAACATATAATACCAACAAACTAATAAATGGTATAGTCATGGCTGGTGGTTCACAAATCATCATTTCAAAAAATGGCATAACAATTAAAACACCAAATGATTTTAAAGTTTTTGCCGGGCAACATCAGTTTAAAACGGGAAGTCGTGTTAAAGCTGAAATTCCAACACTTCCTATCTTAAAAGAAGAGACTCTATTTAGTAATAAATGGGATTTTTATGATCTTTTTTACCAGACTGATTTTTCTAATGTGAAATATAAACTCATCAATAATAAAAATAACACCTATGTTTCAGGGACACTGGATCAGCATGGACGAACTCAAAGACTAAGCTCGGACCATAATGATGACTACGATATTCTCATTGGTACAGAAGAAGATTGGACCGTTTCTGTAGATGATGGTCTTGACGATGAGGACGCGTTTGAATACCTATGCCGTTCACATGACCAGCATGATCAAGAGGTTTAATGATGGATTGCTTAGCAAATATTAAATTTCTTGATGCATTAGAACAACCTATTCAAGGATTAGTCCATCAACTTTGGGTGGGGTCTTCTCTTATATCTGATCATGTTACTCCTGCCAGTGGTGAATCTGTTTGGTTTAAGCGACCTATAGGCACGATGATTGATGTGAGGATCAGGAGTAGTACATCTGGGGAATATCAATCTAAAGTCAAAATACAGCTGGTTGGAGAAAAAACAATTTTTATTGTTCGTAGCCCAAAAGTTTTACTGAAAGGCGTGAATCTTTCTACAAAGGATGTGGCAACTGGTACTTATCTAAGATCAACCTATATTGTGGCTGAAGGTGATTATTTATCTCGAATAGCGAATGATAATCAAACAACGACATCAGAATTGATCAAAATAAATAATTTAAAAAGTGATACAGATATTCATCCTGGGCAAGTGCTAAAAATCCCTGTCAAAAAAACAGCAACTCCTGAAAATAAAACTAAGCCAGTAGAAACAAAGCCTCGTCAGCAAGAAAAAACCACGATCATTGTAGTTCAGTATAAAGATACATTAACTTTAATTGCAAAGCTTACAGCTAATACGGTCGATGAAATTAAAAAGCTTAATGGGCTAAGCGATGATCATCTCCGTGAGAACCAAAAGTTAAAAGTCTATGACCGAAAAGTAGGGCTCACTCAAGCAAAAGCTAAAATTGAGAGCAAGAAAGATAAGAAGTCTACGCCACCAAAAGTAAAACAGAATGCTTCTCAAAACAAAGAAGAATCTCCTGTGGCTGAAGTGGAAGCATCTGATCCTGTCAATACTAGTGGCTTATTACCAGAAGCATGTGGAGGAGAGAAGCATTACAAACGGGCATTAGCTAGAATTTCTGAACTTCATCCAATATATCAACCCTACATAATTCAATTAATTAATACTGGCTACCAAACACTCAACATATGTTGGACAATTACGGATGGTTATAGAAGCCCTGCAGCACAAGGCGCTTTATCTAGCGGGGTTACAAAAGCGGGACCATTAAAAAGTTATCACCAATATGGTTTGGCTGTAGATGTTTGGTCTGTGCGAGATGGTGAAATTGTTGCCTATAATCAGAAATTATCTCCACAAGACAGAAGAAGTAGTGCAGAAGAAGATCATAAAAAATTAGGACCAATTGGTGAACAATTAGGATTAGTATGGGGTGGTCGATGGAAATCCCTAATTGATAGGCCTCATTTCGAATTACATCCCAATGGAAAAACATGGCGTGACTTAAGACCTCAACTTTTAGTACTTGGTATAAGTAATTATAAAAAATTAAATTTTTAGCTTTCGGAGTGTTTATGAAAAATGTTTTAGCCTTGTTATTTTTTATTTTTATAGTTGGAGGTTGTACAACTAAAATCACTG